>NZ_CP026693.1 GCF_002949795.1 Nostoc sp. 'Lobaria pulmonaria (5183) cyanobiont'
CTTTCTGTTTAGTAAAAAAGCGATTGCTTGAATATCAGCTTTTCTTCAAGCAATCGTAAAGCACTGAAAGTTTACGTTACAAACCACTAATTATCACACACCCCAGCAAAATATGCTTACTGAAATTAAACTAGGTTTATGCAACCCTCCCGAACCCATCTATTTATATGTCAATCAGGGTGAAGTAGATGGAGAATCTTTCGTTTGGTACAAGTTCAATATCAGCCAGGAGAAGAAAATCCCTGTTACTCAAAGAGCATTAACTGGGTACTTATCTGAACTACGATTGACAACTAAAGAATTCAAAGGCAAAGACAATCTAAAACTTGATATTGTTGTCAGTGCCGATGAACTTTACGTCATAAGAACTGGTGTTGAAACCAATTTCGCAAAAAGCTTCCTTTTAGCTGCCTCATTAATCCAAGATTTCTCCAAGCCACTGATTATCGTTGCTACTGCTGGCGACGAGAACACAGTTTTTTGTAATCTTTACGATGCTGCAACCAAAACCAAGATTTACAGAGAATGGAGTAGAGATTTGGATTGGGCAACAATCATTCGTGACATTCAATCTGTTTTAGGTGGCAATCCCTCAACCATTTCATTTACACCAAAACTTAGCGTAGTCCCTCAACTAGTACATCCTCAAGACCTACGAATTAAAAATATTCGCACCTTGCTTGATTATCCCCTTGATTTGGTCAGAGAGTGGTTGCAATTTCAGGATGTTGACCGCCCAAGTTTACTTGATATTAACCAGATTAATGAACTAATCAAAACCATGTGTTTGGCTTGGGCAGCAGACAAGTGTGAATATCCCAATCATGCTGAATCTTCGTATAAAAATCAGGTTGTTGATGCTGTTGCTAGTGGTGCGGATGAATTAACGGCAATCAACGCATGGATGCAGCAGTTGCAAGTAGTAAAGACTGGGGCAAGTTAAACCAAAAACCAGGATTCAGAATAATTCTGACTTCTGAATCCTCAATTAATCAGATAGGAATAAAAACCATGAGAGTCATTGTCACAGTAGTTGAAAAAATCATCAGTGAAGCACATATCGATATCCCTGATGGGCTGAATCAATCCGCAATCAGACAGCACATCGTAGACCGCTATAACACTGGGGAAATGTCCACAGATATGAACATCTTTCAAGTGGAATTTGAATCTATCAACGCTCAGATTGTTCAAGAAAATTCTTCTCGTAAGTCTGCATAAACATTGGAGGTAAAAAATGAATCCCAAATGGACTGATGAAGAACTCGGAATCATTGAAGCTAAAGCTGAACTTTATACCCCTAAGCAAATAGCCTCAATCTTAAAAAGACATGGCTATTTCCGCACCCCAATTGCTATCGCTACTAAGCTTTGGGCTTTAGGTTATTCTACAAGCCCCTTTCTCGATAACTATAGTAGTGCTGAAATCGCCCGTGTTCTCTGTGTGCATTCCACCACCGTTTCTGGTTGGGTGCGCCGTGGTTGGCTGAAAACTAGTCGCCGTTGTTCTAAACGTTATCAAGTTCGTAGATGGCATCTCAAAAACTTTTTTGACAATCCCCCACAACATCTAAAAAAGCGTATTGCCTCTATTGACTCTGAAGCCATTAATTACTTATTAGGGAGAAAAGCATGATTGACCATATTAACGCACTTCAAACAAGCTGGTATCTCTCGCCTCCTTGGGGTCGAACAATTCCACCTCTTGCAGTCAATTTATTGGAGAGAGTTTTCCTGCGAACTACGAGGAGATTTGGTTACTGCTGCGGTATGCAATGGAAACACGAATGCTGGATTTATTCAATTGACTGCCGTAATGAAATACTCCATGCCACACAAAATCAGATCATTGCAACTGGAGAGTTAGAAGTCATCAAGGTGCAAAAACCTGCCTTTGTTCTGGGTGAAAGAGTGATTCTCTGCTCTCACGATAAGGGAACAAAACAACGGCTTATTTTGGGGATTGCGCTAGTGCATAATTCTTGGTTTTACATTGTTGAATTGGTGTCACCAACGTTAATTAAGACACCAACTATATCGAATCGTTTCTCACTAGTTGGTGAAAAAAGTTTGATGCGGGTGAAAGTCTAAGTGTTTTTCAAAGATTAACTGTTTGAACAATAAATAGGGAGTTTGACTATGTTGATACACAAATGGCATGACACAGATATTAACCAAATGCCAGAAGTTGGGCAGCTAGGCAAATACAGCATACCCAAAGGCTACGTAAATGCAACTCAGATGTGCCATGCAAATAATAAGTCTTGGGGGCATTACAAAGAAAGGAAGTCCACAAAAGCTTACTGGACAGCACTTTCAAACGACATCGGAATCCCGATATCGTCTCTTGTCATCGAAGTTGATGGCTATGGCAGTTCTCAAGGTACTTGGATTCACCCAGAAATCGCCGTTGATTTAGCTCAGTGGGTTTCTGTCGAGTTCCGCATCTGGGCCAACAGAACCTTAATGAAAGTGATGATGGCTCAAGAGTCTGTACAACAACAGTCAATGACTCAAGTACAGTTACTTGCAGCGATCGCTAAACAACTGGCAGAGCAAGAACAGTATTTACTCCAACAACAACAGCAACAGACTGAAATTTTGCACCGTCTCAAAGCGGTTGAAGTTGAGCAAGACAGGGTAAACACACCATGCGGACATAAATATAGTGTTGTTGGTTTTGCCAATCTTCAAGGTTTAGAAATATCGGTAAAAGAAGCCGGTACTAAAGGTCGAAAAGCAAGTGCATTGTGTCGGAAACAAGGAATAGAAATAGAACGCATTCATGACCCACGTTTTGGAAAAGTCGGTTTGTATCCAGAAAGCGTGTTGATTGAGGTTTTTTCTACTGGTCAAAACTAACAGCAATTGTCTTCAGAATACTTTCTTTAATTGGAGAAAAGTACCATGCAACAACTCAATTTATTTGCTGAATCAACCCCAGTTTTACCAATCAGCTACTACCCCGATTTCTTAAGTCAGGAACTTGCCAACTCACTCTGCCAACACTGCTTGAAACTGGAGTGGCAACAGAATCAAATCAGGATCGCGGGTAAAACAATGCCTGTTCCCCGCCTGGAGTGTATTTATGGTGATGCCGGATGTGATTACCTCTACTCCAATAGCGTATTTTTAAAACCCCTGACTTGGACAGAACCTCTGTCTAACTTGCGGGACAGAATCACTGCGCTAACTGGCCACAAGTTTCGCATTGTTATTGGAAATCAATACCGCAGTGGTCAAGACTCAATCGGTTGGCATTCTGACAATGAACCATCAATGGGATTCAACCCAGCGATTGCATCACTCAGCTTGGGGTCATGTCGCAAATTCCAAATCAAACCGAGAGATGGCAAATCCACTGACTTCTGGCTGGAACACGGGAGCTTACTTGTGATGCACCCTGGCTGCCAGTCTACACATCTGCATCAGGTTCCGAAAACAAACAAAGTTGTTAGTACCCGTATCAATCTTACATTTCGACCGCACACCGGGGGGAACAAATAACCCCCTGGCTGGCTTAGTCAGGATTTCGTAGCCAGCACAAGCTCTCACAAAAAATTGAACCGGCGGCATGGGTGCAATGCCGCTTCATTTCCATGCGTCAAAAAACAGAGGGAATATGCGTATAATCGAATCTGATTCTCAAGCTAAACATTTACAGGAATGGCTCGACAGTGGCGTTGACGAAGAAATCTTTCACTTGAATGTGCGATCGCTGTCTGGGACTTCACCCTACGAATATCTGCTCTACAGTCCCAAAATCTCCCGTCGCAATGATGGGCGGCTCAGAGACAGGGACTTGAAGAAATACCAGCACATTGAATTAGGCGGCTGGTGGTGTTCTGGCGTTGACCCCCTCAACGAATACGCACTAATGATGTGGGGTTGTTTCAAACCCGATCACCCCCGAAGAGATCGCCAAAAGATCCACAAATTCATCAAGTATGAGCATCCATACAGAGAAGAAACACGCGCTTTCTTCCTCTTAGTGCCGAATCGCATTTGGGTGAAAGTTTCCAATCGTAGCGGCATTCCCATCACTGAGGAAGACCTACAGCATCCTGGCGGTTTCTGGCACTGGGTTTGGAGGCATAACGTACCAGTGACAATTGTAGAGGGTGCCAAGAAAGCGGGGGCATTATTGACTGCTGGTTATGCAGCGATCGCTATCCCCGGTGTTAACGCTGGATACCGCACACCGCAAGATGAGTACGGTAACGCTATTGGTAAGCCAAACCTCATCCCCGACTTAAAACATTTTGCAACACAGGGGAGACAGGTCAACATTTGCTTTGACCAGGACAACAAACCTGAGACAGTTCAACGGGTGAGAACTGCTATCAGTCGCATGGGACGGCTGCTGGTAAATGAAGGCTGTTCGCTGCGAGTGATTGATTTACCATTCGGGGCAGAGAAAGGGGTTGATGATTTTATCGTTGCTCATGGTCAACCGGCATTTGACGCGCTTTACAATACGGCTGTTGCATTGGAATTGTGGGAGATTAAGCTGTTTACTTTGCTGACTTATCCGCCTGCGATCGCACTTAACCAACGATTCTTGGGCCAGCTTCTCGTACCCGAAGGTGAAAAACTTATCATTCTCAAAGCCCCCAAAGGCACTGGTAAAACCGAATGGCTTGCAACTGAGGTGGCAAAAGCACACGACCAAGAGAGACGGGTATTAATCATTACCCATCGTATCCAGCTAGGTGAGGCACTGTGTAATCGGTTTGGTGTTAACTATGTCACCGAAGTCCGCACGAATGAAACAGGCACATTATTAGGATACGGGGTGTGCGTTGATTCACTGCATCAAGAAAGTCAAGCACGATTCAACCCCAATGACTTCTGGCAGTAACCCGAAGAATTTGATTGCAGCATTGGACAAAGCAATTTCTAAAGGTGGGCATCATTTACTATGCTGCTCTGCTCAAAAGGCTAAGTCAAAATGGGGAACGCAAGCATTGGAGGAACGTTTTCGCCGCAAGTTCCCACACCTGCGAATCCTGCGAATAGACAGCGAATCTGTTGCTGATCCATCTCATGCGGCTTTCGGTTGTATCGCTCACCTCAATGAGATTTTGACCAAGTATGATTTAGTTATCGCCTCCCCAAGTTTAGAAACTGGAGTATCTATCGACATTCGAGGACATTTTGATGGTGTTTGGGGAATATTTCAGGGAGTGCAGCCGGTTAACTCTGTGCGTCAGATGTTGGCACGGGTTAGGGAAACTGTTGACCGTCACATTTGGGTGAGAGAGTGGGGGATGTCGGTTGTGGGCAATGGTTCCACAACGATAGGAGGATTGCTCAGAAGTCAGCACGTCGCAACACAGGCTAACATTGCGCTGTTGTCGGCGGCGGATAATGCGGATTTGAGCTATATTGACCAGAATTTTCAACCGGAGTCATTGCAGACTTGGGGTAAGCGTGGTTCTGTAATTAACGTAGAAATGCGGCGTTATCGGGAATCGGTGCTTGCGGGTTTAGTCGAGGATGGTTACACCGTTATTGATGCCGACGATGCTGATGATGATGAAAGTGGGGCAGTTATCGAGTCGGTTAAGGCGGCATCTGTTGAATTGTATGCTGCGGAGTGTCAGGCGATCGCGGATTCTCCGACTATCTCTGATGCCGAACTTAAGAAGCTGCAAGACACAAGGGCGAAAACCAAAACCGAACGACATCAGCAGCGCAAGGCGGAATTGTCCCGTCGCTACGAAATTGAAGTTACGCCTGATTTGGTTGAGAAGGATGACGACGGCTGGTATCCTCAACTGCGGATGCACTACTATTTGACGCTGGGACGAGAGTTTTTGACGAACCGTGATGCGAAACGGGCTAAGGCACAAGCCGAAGCTGGGAATAATGCTATCTGGAAGCCGGATTTTAACAAGGGGCAGCTATTGACTGCTGTCTTATTATTGGAGAGACTGAACTTGTTGCAGTTGCTTACGCCAGGCGTTCGGTTACGCTCTTCTGACGAGGCAATGCAGGAGTTGAAGAAGGCGGCGATGAAGAATCGGTATCTCATCAAAACTTGTTTAAACGTCACCATTTCTGAAAAACTTACTCCCATAGCGATCGCACAGAAATTACTTGCCAAGATTGATTTGAAGTTGGACTACGTTGGTCGATTGGGTAAGCGTGAAAATCGGGAGTGTGTTTACCAGTTTGTTGCACCTGATGATCAGCGTGATTCAATTTTTGGACAGTGGTTAAAGCGGGATGAACTGTTTCTTAGTGAGTCGGTGTCAGTCACTAATAATAAAGAGTTCCCAACACCAGGTATTGACACGGAATCTCTTGACATTCCCCAAACATTAGATGAGGCTGTTCAGGGATGGAAGGGGCTGAAGCTGAAAACGCGCCAAGGACTGGACAGCGTTGGTAAGTTCTACCAACAGTTAGTCTCTCAAGTAGGCGAGGCTGTTGGAATTGCTGATGGTGAGCCTTACTGGAATGGGTATTTGGGGCAGTGGCAGGTTTGGGTTAACTTTGGGAGCGACTGTAGGTCTGTGGTGTGCGATTGGCTGGTGAGTGTGTAGGTCAGAGTAGTACACTATTTCATCAAAACCGTTACTGTAAGTCGGTTATGCAAGAAGTTTCCCAGCTTGGAGCAAATAATCTCTATTGCCAAGCCATTGAAAAGAACAATTGTCTGTTCGTTATCTTCTGAGTCGCTTAAATTAACGGAAGCAAGGTTTGTTTTAACCCAAGATTGAACCTGAACCAACTTCCCACTGATGTTTGAGCAATTCCTGGTAAGTCTTTTCCCTTATCATCATCTGCTTATACAGCATCTGCAAAAACTCTTGAGCTTGTTCACGGGACATCTGCTCCACTTGATCCGCGAAAGTTCTAAGGCTAAATTCTTGTTCTAAAGATAATTCAATGGGTTGGTTCATAGCTTTTATTTGAGTTTGCTAAGTTAAGCAAATATTGTTTTATATAAATAAATGTTACGATAGCTTTACAAAAGATGAAGGGGTGTAAACCGTACCGACGTAGGTTAGAAATGCCGTATCTGCTGCTGAAAACCTTGATATCAATCCATTGTGGCAATCCAAGTAAAAACTTAAGTTCTGTTGAGCGCTCAAGACTTTAGCCGGATTTCTCACCACACCTCTCAAAGCCTGTGCTTGTGCAGGGGAGCAGGGGAGAGTTCAATGTGCCTTGTTCAATCCCCTCTGCTCTATCAAACGCCTGAAGCTTGTGATAAATGCGGGTTTAGCGGGTCTGTTCAGCGCCAACGTCGAAGCGATGGTTGAGTCGATGGGGGATATTATTCCCCGCACCTCTCAGTTAGATCCGTGCGTACCCGTTTCCGTGTACACGGCTCCCGATGTTCTTAGCTTTCGCTTTTGCTCATGTGTTTGTAATCGTGGCAACTCTCGTGAATTGCTTCAAGATTATTTTTCTTCCAGTTGGCGTGATTTCCGTCGATGTGATGCAGGTGAACCCGTTCCTCATCGATGAACTTTAAACCGCAGGAAGCACATCTATGGTTTTGCTTCTTAAGAGCAATAGAGGTTTCGCCGGAATAGAGCTTACTGTTGCGTTCGCTCCAGTAGGCTGTGTCTCCGTCGTAAGGTGATTTGGTTCCCTTGACAGAAATGTGTTTGTTTTCGGAGTAAGGAACTGCTGGGAATGCCTTGTCTAGCAATTCTTTGCTAGAGTAGCGGTTTTGCTTGGTTTCCTTGTTGAATACCGTGTAAGCTCTTTTTTGGATGTGGTATAACGAGTTTCTAGACCCGTCCATCTTGCAGAACTTATGGTAATTTCTCCAACCTCTAACTACCGGGGCTAGTTTTCCAGCCTTTGTGGTAGCACCATAATTCGAGTTGTTGACGATGTGTTTTACTTTCTTACGGAATGTTTTAAAGTTGTCCACTGAAGGAGTGCTTTTTAATTTTCCGTTTTTCTGGACTTTAAAGTGCCAGCCGAGGAAATCAAACCCATCTGTCGAGGCGGTAACTTTGGTTTTCTTTTGGCTTAAATTCATTCCGCGTTTGCGGAGGAACTCGCTGATTCTTTCAAGTATCTCTGTTGCGTCATCTTCGGGTCGGAGTATAATAACCATGTCATCCGCGTATCGGATTGATGGCTCGGCAATTTTATCTGCCGATGTTTTAGTTGTAATCCTTCTACCCTCTTTATATTGGGCGTGGTATCTGTGTATACTCTCAATCCCGTTGAGTGCAATATTAGCTAGTAATGGGCTAACTACTCCCCCTTGGGGCGTTCCTTGTTCAGGAAATTCTGGGTTAACTCCAGCCTTGAGGCATCGGAAGATTCCGAGTTTTAAGCCTTTGGGGGCAATGAGTTCGTCCATTATTGCTGAGTGGTTAATCCTGTCGAAGCACTTTTCAATATCGAGTTCAATAACTCGTTTTTCTATTCCGTTAGCATGGGAGCTGAGGTTGTTGTAAATGTACTTTTGTGCATCATGGGCAGAGCGCCCAGTTCTGAACCCATAACTCCTGGCATGGAAAGTGGCTTCGTGTGCTGGCTCTAGTGCATATTTTGCTAGGCATTGCCAAGCTCTATCCGCGATAGTTGGTATTTTAAGCATTCTGGTAGTCCCGTCCTTCTTAGGAATGGGGATTTCTCGTAAGCCTTGATGCTTCCAATCTCCGCTCTTAGCTCTTAACCACTCTTCTAAGTAGAAGCGTTCGCTAGCAGTGAGGGATTTCTTACCATCAATACCCGCCGTCTTTTTGCCCGCATTTAGCTGAGATACTTGTCTTATTGCAAGAAATCGAGCCGAGGTGGATTTTAGAATAAGCTTTTGGAGTGACCTAGCTTTCCGTTTGTCGCCAACTTGAACAGCTTTGTACACTCGCTTTTGGAGGCGGAATAGGTTACGGCGGAATTTCTTCCAAGGTAGCGCTACCCATGATTCACTAGTTTTGTAACTGTGCCTAATCATACTCTTCTCTAGTTTGTGTATTCTGAACACCTCAGACCAATTACGGTCTGTCCTACCCGAATTGTGGGGATTCCTCCGCTCGTCTGGGCTACTTGGGGTTTCGACTGCCCCTAGACCCACAACTCGTTTTTATTCGTTCCCTCGAAGAGATTGATTTGTTCCGTTAGATGTAGCCAATTCGACTACTGGATTCCCTGGACTCTTGCCGTATCTTTGCCTGATAGTACGGCGGGAATGGTCTCCAGTGCGGTCAGGGATTTTGAGTTGCGCCCTGCCGTAGAGTAAGTCGCTTTTCTCAGTAAACCAAAAAGTTTTTAAAATAAGAGCGATTACTAGAAGACTTGTAGCTTATGATACTTATAAATACAGAATATTCCCACTAGCAGACATAGTATAGATTATGATTACTTATGATTAGCTAGCCGAAAAGGGTCAATATTAACCTGATGGAATATAGATGCTTTCAACGACTTGATATTTCTGCTCAATAGCTTGAGATAAAAAGGCTAACATCTGTTTTAGCGCAAAAAGTATGCGATAAATTAATCGGCTACCTTTCCTTTTACGACTGATTCTGAGCCAAAGTAGATTTACCCAAATATTAACTAAAAGAAAAGATATACCCACAAATAGTAATCTCAAAACTGGATTTTTATTATTTGTTCTAATTCGACAAATATTCTTCAGACGATAACTAGTTTCAATCCCAAATCGTTTTCGATAATCTTGATAAATATAATCTAAATTTGTTCTTACCTTGTGAGTGACATAAACAAAGTATTGAACTCCACGCTGATTACGCTTTCCCTTCCTATACTTACAAATAATCCATAAATCAAATGTAACTGAATCATCTTTATCTCTTGTTATTGTATAAGTAGTTTTATAACTTTTCCTGCCCTTGAGAAATTGCTTTATTCCTCCCTTTTTTCCCGTTTTGATGGCAGGCATAAGAAAGGGAATATCTAATGCCTGTAACCATCGGATTACAGGAGTATTAAAAAAACCTCTATCTAAATAGAGTTTCTTCACATTTATTTTAAGAGAGTCAAGTTCTGCTAATAAATAAGTAATCAGAGCGACACTAGTATCTGATTGACGAACACCCCTTATTGCAAGGGTTACACGCTTATTCTTAGTAATCACATATAAAGTTGCATAGGCGTAAAATGAATGAGTACCAGCTTTGGCTTGACTTCGATATATGTATGCTGATTCCTCTGATGTTGGCTTACCATAATAACAAATTAAATTTAAATCAATCGCTATTTTTAAAGAGCCTTTTTTCAATCCTAAAGGAATTCGACTTTTCAGCGCTTGATTTATTTGCGCCTCTAATTCCTCAAAATTGTTGATTTTATTGAGATGATATCTAATATCATTAGCTGTGGGAACGTTCTTTAATAATTTGGCTGTATTTTCAATACTATCTCCACTACTAGCTGCCTTAATTAGAATTTCAAATAAAGTTTGCTGGTCACATCCCCCCTGAGTTTCAATGGAAAAATTTTCTACTAAACACTCAATAACCTCATCAAGGGTTTCTGAGGCGGTTATTGCCAGTTCTTCTGATGAAACGCTCAATTTTTTCAGTCAATATGCTACACACTACTCTCATCATTTCATTTTTGGAAATCTTTCAGGATTCTATAAGGATCATTTATATATTTAGTATTATATAGCACTTTAAAATACGTAGGCTGAATTAGCGATCGCTCTTTGGGAAAAACTTTTTGGTTTACTGTTTCTAGGCTCTGTTTTATCGTAGGAACTCCCTGTTGTCGCCAGTGTCAACCCGCAACGGTCGTCTGATTGCGCTCTGTTCCCAGCTTCACTCTACAAGAACCGAGCTTGTTCGGTGTGGGCAGATAAGGAGTCAATTCTGAGTCTGAATGGCAAGACTTACACTTGCATCACTCCGAGAGTTCAGTCTTTAATGTCAGTGATCTGCTGACGGACTGGATTAGTTATGTACGGATTGAATACCGTGATTCACTAATCAACGAATCGCACCAAGCATCATCACCTTGTCCCAGGCTGCGACGAAGTCCTTGACCATCCTCTCGTGACCGTCATCAGCCCCTAGCTGTCTAATTGGTATTGAGAGCTTGAAACTCAAGCACAGTGAGAAGTTCTTGATGTTGATTAACCAAAGCTTGTATTGCGCTAACTGGATTACGATGAAGACGACGTTTTTGTTGGCGAGGAGCTTCTGCCATTGCTAATCGACGACGTTGAGTTTTATACTCAGTTATAGGTACTTGCTGAATTTGTTCAAGTAGCTGTTTTTCATTCTCAGCAAAAAAGAGAACTTGATATTGCCCAAAATCACGCAATTCAACAGTTGATTTGCGCCCACTAATTCGCCTCTGATGGCGACGCAACTGGCTGAATTTTGACTCAATTTTGAGATTATCTGGCGGTAAACCAGGGATATCATAGCAGTGCAACAAATTAGCCCCGTATTTGTGCCACAGCAGTTGTAACTTTTTTTTGAGAGCAAATTGTGCCGGATTTTGTTGACTGTCAGGCACAAACTGTTGTAATAACTCTTCCATCTTGCACCGGACTTGAAAGCTTGTTAAAGGTAATTTTGCAGCTTCTGTGATATAAGTCACATCATCTGTGTTACGACTGGTGTGTTCTGGATAGTGCAAACATTCGGCAATTCTTCGCAGCCACTTGTGCGCCTCTTCTAAATCCGATGCTACTGAACAATTAGTCAGTAAAGCAAGGTCCACCCATACTGACAATAGAGATAAATAATCTGTGTCAATTTCCCGGCATGGTAAACTACGTAGTATTTCTCCAATAACTGATAATTGTTGGTAGCCTTCAATACCTCCCCAATTAAAAGGTTTACGATTGGTACGATTTACACAATCCCGAATCGCAGCACGAATTTGGGATTCGACTGCCATTAACTCCGCATCTCTTGACAAATAGGGAATTGCTAAAAAAGGGGGCTACTGTCTGGCTGTCTTAATTGATTTGGGTGAAGAAGTCTTTCTGAGCGATCTGGAACTTGTGGCAGCCCATCCAAATCTGCCTTTAATTGCTGTCGGAGCTTTGTATCTAATGGCAGTACAGACTCACTCAAATTACTTAGAAAGTGGGCTTGACAACGCTGATGTGGTGCATTTGACCAACTTGAATTCATTGCAGCAATGATTGCTGATTCCCCATCTGACAGCGTTGCTAGCACTGTAAAAGGTAATTCCTTATATGGTTGCAGCCATTCAATTAGCCGTTGTGCTTGTGCTTGTTGTAACTGAATTCCACTGACTGGTGTGCCACTTAGTACTTCGTACAATACATACAGCAAGGTTCCATGACCTTCGGGCTGTAAGGCATCAATTGCCCAAATTAAACCACCATGTTCATGGGCTGTGGCAGCTAATTTCTCCTGGGTATGTGCAATCGTTCCACCTAAGAGTGCTAGAAATTGTCGATAGAGCTTGCCTACGTTCCTCTCGTTAATTTCAACACCACGCTGCTTTAATAAGCGTTGAATTTCTACCAACTGTTGATGCTCATGCTCATGTTGCCAACCTATAAATGCCAGCACATCTAGCCCGTAAGTGCTTTGAGGTAAACTATATTTTAGCACACCACAGGCTAAGTAGTGTTTACCAAAATATTCACATTGAGAGTTGGCACATTCTTTACCCTTGCCTGCCACAAACACTGCTCCATTTAAGGTTTGAATGGTTTTTCGCATGTGCCAAGATGGAAGGCTAACTAATATTGTGTTGCAATGGATACACAATTCTCGCTCACATTTTACAATTATTCGTTTGGCATCCGGGAAATATCTTTGTGGGCGATGCCGAGGCTTTTTTTCGATCACGAAGTTTTTACTGCTGGTAGGTGCTCTTTTTACCTTACAACACTCATTAGACAGTCAGGGTACCTTAGCATTTTTTCTGTTTTGGAATAGCATAAAGTTTTTCGCTCATTGAAGTGGTCGCTTTCATACAGTGAGGTAATTGTTGAATTGTTGCATTAACAATCAAGTTTACTTCTGCTGCTTCCAAACCAGGTTGTACTCTCTCTCAACAGCCGCCAGCAGCTTTGCCTGCAAGGATGACAGATAAGGTTTGGCTTGCTTACCCAACCCCTGCAACAGCCAATCCACAGAAGAGTCACGGCTGTCCACTTGATGCAACTGCCGTAACCTCACGCATAACTGCTGCATGAATTGGCAATCTTCATCAAGCAGTTCGAGTGATTTCAGGTGTTCGATTTTTACAGTGTAGTCGCCGTCCCAGGTCTGGACTGTACAGCTATAGTCTCCAACATGAGTTACCACTCCCCAATAACCGCCTTTACCTCTCAGTTCCGGGCTATCTTTGGGCAGAAGAATGCATATTTCACCAATATGATGAGGATTGGGTACTTTCGTCCTTTCGCGTATCCTGTCCACTACGTCTTTCACTATGCGACCAAATGGAATCTTATTGCCAGCTTGCTGTACTGCCTGCTGCCATACATCCGCTTGTACAGTCGGTTCCAACTCGGCTTTCGCCAAAAAACGCAATTGTCGTTCATTGGTCGGCATTGGAATTTGCCGACCAATGGTCGGCAAAAACTTTTGAAGATTCTCATAAACTACAGTTGCCGAAATCTTCAAGTACCCAACAATAGGAAGGATGGGGTTTTTCGTTGCTTTTTATATTTTGCAGTCTTAAGGCACTACCAAATATAAAACTCATTAAAAAATCTTATAGAGCAATTATCAAAAAAAACACCGCGCCAGAGCCACAACAACAAAATACTGTTTAGGCGTATTCTAGAAAATACCCTCTTCAACACACGGGTAAAACAACGGCTAATGCTTGATTATTTGACAGCGGGTATTGCATTTTGGATGACTTTGTTTGGAGTACAAGAGTCGTTGTTAGAATTTCGCCTGGGTTATCTCGGTCGCTACTGGTTTCTTGCAATTAGTGCTAGCCTACTCCTGAGCTTTTTGCTCTCTGCCCCGATTACTATCACGCTAATCATTAAATTTGCAGTAGATCCGTTTACTTTCCCTGGTAATGTTATTCTTTGTGCGATCGCTGCCGTCATCTTTGGTGTGATTCTCAGTCTGGCACAATGGCTGATACTTCGTCAAACCGAAATGACACCGAGAGTTTTTGCATGAGGATGAAGAATAATATCTTGGGTTAAGGGGGATATGAACTTTCGCTACATAGAAAGCGAATAAAGACTGTATTTGCTTTTTTAGTTAAAGGCAGAGTATTTGGAGGTTGAGAAAGTTGAGCAAAAATGTTTAAAGATTGACCGTTCTCACAACTGCCAGTCATGAGTTTTAGCTGATTATAAAAATCTTATCACTTATTAACCATTTAATATCAAGCAGATAAATGTTAGGAGCTTATTATAATCATGATTTTAACTTGCGAAGGTAATCCGAAATCAGCGATTCTGACAAAATTAAGATAAAGTTTGATTACAAAAAAACACTTTTGTCAGTTACTAACAACGACAAAAATCTATGGGATTGGTATTAATATTCTAATACACTGATACACTGTTTGAAGTTCCCTGTCAGATTTAGTCTGGTGTTTACTCGGCTTTCTTTTGTTTTATGGAAATATATGATGTTGTAATTGTTGGTGCTGGCCCCATTGGATTAGCAACTGCTATTGGACTACGCAAGCGTGGTATTGAAAACGTTCTTGTCATAGATCAAACTCGCAGCTTTCGCCAGATTGGTCATGGGTTGGATCTTCTCCCCAATGGATTAAAAGCTCTCAAATGTTTAGAACCTAACGCTTATGAAGAGGTCAGGAAAACTAGCGTTAGGTTCTTTAATCCCCAACAATCTAATGACGAGAAAACTATCAAAACGACTCAGGAACAAAAACCTCCAAAGACATCTCCTAGATGGGTTTACAAAAATTTGCAGGGGCAGCTAATTCGATCAATATCTCTTGGATTCGACGACTGGTTTAAAGATTATGGGGAAGGTCGAGTGTCAATTCCTTGGTATGATTTGCAGACAACCTTAAGACATCTACTACCCCAGGAGCAGGTTCAAGCTAATCACTGTTGTATCAATGTTGTGGATGAACCAGAAAATAGGTGTGTCCGAATAGATTACGTATCTGATACAAGCATAGAAGGCAACCCCTATGCTCATTGGACAAACGAAAATAAACATAATAATACACAGTTCGAGAGTTCAAACACTATCCCCAAACAATTAGAAACAAAATCGCTTCGAGCTAAGTTAATTGTTGCAGCAGACGGGATTAACTCTACAATTCGTAGAGTTCTTTACAAAGATAGTCCATATTGTGATTTTGCAAATCCTGAATATTCAGGATTTGCAGCAATATCTTGTATGGAAATAGCTGAGATACCAAGTGAACTGTCGACAGAATTACAAGATAAATTCTTTCAAGATTCATCAATTGTAACACTCAGTAACGATCAAATATTTAGCGATCAACCTTGGATAGAAAAACCAAGGTTGATGTTATTTCGCAAACGAAATGGTCAAGTTGGGTATATCATAACTCTGGCTTTGCCTTTGGATTTATTACAGGGTCAGTCTGGAAGTTCTTTGATTGATTTAGCTGTACAAGAGTTAGAGAAGGCAGACTTTCCTCACACACTCAAGCAATTAGTGCGTATCTCTCCTCCTGCTGATATGCAGCAACGTCCATATTACATTCACCGCGCTACCATTTCAGATTCTATCCAAATCAAGAGCAAAACTGACATTAATACTGAAGAGTACCCTGTCAAATTTCAACCATCCTGGAGTATTGGGCGAGTTGTTTTGGTTGGTGATGCAGCACATGGAATGCCCCCGTTCACAGCTCAAGGAGCTAATCAAGGGCTTGAAGATGCACTAGCTATTACAACGATTATTGCTAACATCGCTCTTGAGAATAACTGGAACGATAAGCAAGTTATAGCCACAGCCTTCGAGAAATATGAGCGTCTCCGTCGCCCATTTGTGACATACATCCAAAAGGCAACATTGACAGGTTTCCCCCACTCGTCAAACGAAAATTGGCAAGAATATCACCGACAGGTACATTCCCGCAATTTTGACCAAGTATTAGAAGCGTTGTTGTGAAATCCTCTGCGGCCAAGGCATAGTTAGGGTGCAAAGTCATTCTTCTCACACCTAGTGTCATCTGCACCAATTAAAGGAATTTGTCTGAGCTAATTGAACTTGATAATTTTCTCAATCAAAATAATAGCCAGACTTGACTCTGTGAGCAGCAGACGCCTTTTCTTCAGCCAATAATCGCAAATATAAAAAAGGGGAATCCAGTGAAACAGCGTGCTATACAATTCTGGAGTATTCAAGGTAGCGTCTTCTTTTTATCGCTAGCCTCCTCATCAGTTACAGCACAAATTATACCAGATAAAACTTTACCAACTAATTCTATTGTTACACCACAGGACAATACCAGGGTCATTGATGGAGGTACTATTAAGGGTAGCAACTTGTTCCATAGCTTTGAACAGTTTTCTATTCCTACAGGCAGCACGGTTTTATTCAACAACGCTCAAAATATTCAGAATATTTTTAGTCGTGTAACAGGCTCATCAGTTTCCAACATAGATGGCTTAATCAAAGCTAAAGGCACAGCCAACTTATTTTTAATCAATCCTAGTGGGATTATCTTTGGAAAAAATGCCCGACTAGATATCGGTGGCTCGTTCTTGGTAAGTACTGCTAAGGTGATAAAATTTGCTGATGGCTTTGAGTTCAGAGCAAATGGTAGCCAAACCAAACCACTATTGACTATTAGTGTGCCTACTGGTTTACAGCTTGGGAGTGATTCAGCTGCTATTCAAGTTCTGGGTACAGGTGAGGGGTTAACTGCTCCTAGCTCAATCGGCTCCCCAACTATTAGAAATAATGACGTAACTGGGTTGCGAGTGCAACTAGGAAAGACCCTAGCTTTAGTAGGAGGGGATGTATCTTTAGCGGGTGGTAGTCTAATTGCTGATCAAGGACGTATTGAGTTAGGTAGTGTTGGAAATGGTACGGTTAGTCTTAATCCAGTTGCTCAAGGCTTTGCTCTGAGCTATCCGAATGTGCAACGCTTTGGAAACATTAGCCTTTCAAAAAAAGCTTTAGCTGATACTAGTGGTGTCGGTTCTATTCAAATACAAGCTAATAATATAAAACTCACTGATGGTTCAGCAATTTTGATTCAGAATCAAAGTTCGCATCCTTCAGGCAGTATTAATGTCAACGCTACTGGGTCACTAGAATTGAGCGGTATCTCTTCAAAAGATGGCAGATTCACTACCATCTTGCGGACTGAATCTCTAAATTCTGGAAGTGCAGGAGACATCAATCTTTTCACTAAGAATTTAGTTGTTCAAGGAGGATCAGGAATAGGCAGTAGAACCTACAGTGATGGTCAAGGAGGTAATGTAACTGTAAATGCCTCTGACTCTATAGAGCTACTTGGCTTTTCATCGTTTAATCCTTTCATTACTAGCAGCATCATCAATAGCACCTTAACAAATGGAAAGGCAGGAGATATCACAGTATCAACAAATCGCTTAGTAGCTACTGATGGGGGTGTGATAATATCTCTCACTCTGGGAACCGGTGCTGGAGGAAATGTAGTTTTGAATGTAGTTAATTCTGTAGAATTGACTAATTCCATCAAATTGATGAATTCCGGGTTAGATTATGTCCCCAGCTATTTTGCCACAACAGATTTTCATGCGGGGAATGCTGGCAGTTTGACAATTAATACATCAAGGTTAATAATCGGGCAGCAAGCAAGGGTTAGTTCTTCTACCGTCGGCTCTGGCTCTGCTGGAAGTATTACCATTAATGCTTCTAACTTAGATGTAAGTGGTAGAATCAGTTCCTCTGTTCTTATGGCAGACGAAGACACTCAGCAACTGTTCGCATCTCCTCAATCACCGAGTGGAAATCCTGGAGGAATAAAAATCAATACTGAAAACTTGAGTCTGATGAATGGTGGTATCATTACTGTCACAAATCAAGGAATAAGTAATGCTGGAACTATCTTAATAAACGCTAAATCTATCTCTTTAGACAACAAAAGTGCCATTATAGCAACTACTGCTAACGGCGAAGGCGGTAATATTTTCGTGAATACACGGTATTTGCAGCTAAGTAATAACAGTGCTGTAACGGCGACCGCAGGTAGTAGAGGCAATGGCGGAAACATTAACATTAACGCAGACATATTAACCGCCTGGGGTAACAGCAGCATCGCCGCAGATGCCTTTGAGGGTCGTGGTGGAAATATTACAATTAATGCTCAAGGACTATTCTTTTCTTCTGATAGCTTGATTACAGCTAGTTCTAAGTATGGAATTAATGGTACGGTTAAGTACAACATTCTTGCTCCTAACATTTACTCTACTCAACTAAAAGCAGAAGTAATTCCAATAACTCCTCAAATCACCCCAGTTTGTCAGTCACCAGCAGGCACAGAAGTAAGTAGTTTTCGAGTTAGTAGTACTCGCAATCTCCAATCTAAGCCTAACAACCTGATGTCTAACAATGTTGAGCAAAGTAACTCTGTTCCAGTTCCAGTTTTTAATAATTCACATAATCCTAAATCATTAATAAGTAACCAAGCTACACAAATCATGGAAGCCAACGTTTTGATTCGGGATTCTCAAGGGAATTTAGTTTTGACGACAGACCAAGCAAATCCAACCTGGGATAATGCTTCACTGTCTGCAAGTTCTTGTTTTTCAGGATCTCAGTGATCAAAAGATATAAAAATGATCTCACCTCAATGTTGCTTTAAATATCTTTTCTCAGGCATTCTAGGGCTGTCTCTAATTTTAATTCAATCATCTTCCCCTGCCCAGACTGTAAAAAAAGAAGAAGAATTTCTCAAAAATCAAGCGGTATCCCTGACTTCTTCAGGTCACGAACAATTAGCTCTAGATCAGGCGAATGAAGCTTTAAAAATTTGGCAGGAATCTACCAAAATTTATCGCCAACTAAACGACCAAGAGGGAGTTACGGAAAGCCTAATTAATCAAAACCTTGCTTTCCAAGCATTAGGATTACATAAACAAGCTTGCAATACTCTTTTAGAAGCTTTAAAGTTGAATACAATTCTAGATATTTGCGATACGACTTTGCAGCAACCCGCTCTTGCTCAAAAAGAGCAACTGACGGCAGTAATCGGTAAGCAGAAACCAACATCAGTTAACTTGCTTGGATTACAGAATCTCGGAGAAGTCTTGCGGATTTTGGGTCAGTTAAATGAATCTGAAACAGTTCTACAAGAAACATTAACGCTGGCAAAACTTGTATCCTCATCAAAGATTAGTGGGATTTATCTGTCTCTGGGTAATATCGAACAGTCAATTTATCAGCAATTGCAAGATAAATCTTCTTGGATAGAGGAACCACTTTTTAGAGAGCAGATTGCTAACATTATTCCACAAAAAGCGCAAAAATCACTCTGGTATTACCAAACACTAGAAAACATACCAAATATCTCCAAATCAGCTAAACTGCAAGCTCAGTTGAATCACTTAACTTTACTGATCAGTTGGGAAAAATGGCTCAGTCATCAACCAAATCAAGCGAACCTCCATCAGAAAGTTAATCAACAAATTAGAGTATTGGTAAATCAAATAGATGGCAATTCTTCTGCCTTTTTGGAGTTATCACCTGAGCCATCTATTCATGCTCGGTTGAATTTTGCTAATAACCTCAGCCAGATCCCAGATGAAGAATTGAAATCAGTAGCGATTCGATATGCTAAATTAGCCTTGAAAATGGCTGAAACTATTAATAGTATCCGATGGTTATCCTATAGTTTTGGTACTTTGGGTAAATTATCAACTCAAACAGAACAAAAACAGGCATATTTTAAGAAGGCTTTAGGATTCGCTCAATCAATTCGGGCTTCGGATATCGCCTACCAATGGCAGCAGCAGTTAGGACTAATTTACCAAAAGCAGGGAAAAACTGAGTTAGCGATTCAGAACTATAATGCTGCGATCGCAAACATGACTGAAGTGCGTGATAGTCTTTTGTCAACTAACGGAGATTTGCAGTTCTCTTTTCAGTCAGAAATGGAGCCGACATATCGTAATTCTATGCGATTGCTCTTAACATCACCTAATCCTGATTTAAAAAGAGTAATAGAGATAAATGAAGGATTGCAGATAGCACGCTTAGAAAACTTTCTCAGATGTGGCAAGCTTGACCTTGTTGCTTTGAATCAGCTTCAGAACCTCAATAGCGCCCCAACAGTAATTCACATTATTGATTTAGGGAATACTATAGAAGTAATTGCTCAGTCAACAGATGGCTCACTTCACCACCATTCTATTGAATCTAAACTAGTTCGATTCCAGATAGATCATCTTTTAGAAGCTTTACAAAATGAAAAGTTTTCTGAAGTAGGCGAAAGTAGCATTACTACTTCTTCTCAAGAAATTTATGAAAAGCTAATTGCACCAATTCAAGCATATCTACCCCCATCAGGAACACTCGTATTCACTTTAGATAAATCTTTCCAAAGCATACCAATGGCATTGTTATATGATGGAAAACATTATCTAATAGAGCGTTACAGTATTGCAGAAACTTTAGGTTCCAGAATTAGACAACCTAGAGTCTTGCATGAAAACCAGATGATAGCTTTAATAGCTGGACTATCAAAACTAAGCCCCAGTTCTATAGATCCAAATGCACCTAAAAATATGGAGAATTTGCTCCCATCCAAACAAGAAATAGAAAATGTAGAAAAACAAACTAAATCGTCAGTTGCCTTGTTAGACAAGAAGTTTACCCTTAAGAGGTTTAAAGAAGAACTAACTCAAAATAATTTTCCTATTGTACATATTACTACCCACGGTCAATTTAGTTCTGACCCACTCAAAACAGTACTGGTTGCCTATGACAAGCTAATTAATATTAGAGACTTTGACAGCTTAATCAGAGGTAAAACCGAAAATAGTCAAGATGCAATTGAGTTACTTGTTCTCAGCGCCTGCGAAACTGCTAAAGGCAACAAGCAGTCAGCAATGGGCATTGCGGGAATAGCTGCCCAAGCAGGAGCGCGTAGTACTGTTGCTACTTTGTGGCGCGTGGATGCCGATTCTACCGCTTTGCTTATGCAAGAATTTTATAAAGGTTTGAACAATGGCTTGCCAAAAGCAGAAGCACTACGTCAGGCGCAATTGAGTTTACTGTCAAATCCTAAATATAAAAAGCCTTATTATTGGGGTGGGTTCCTATTGGTTGGAAGCTGGTTGTAAAATTCCACTAATTTTAGCCCTGATTGGGCTTTTTCTAACTCTTTGGAATTCTTACTGCTTTTGGCTAACTCAGCTGCCGTCAGGTATTCGGGTTTCGCCTCATTTGGTAACTTGGCCTTCAGATAGCGATCGCCCAGTACTCTGTAAAGAGTCGGATTTCGGCTACCAGTTGTTGTTGCCGTTTTTAACATCTCAATTGTTTCATTTAAAAGATTTTGTGCCGTATAGATAACATCTACGTCAAGAATAGTTTCATCTGGAGGTAGCCCTAAGTCTTTGATGCGTTTAATCTTTTGTGCAATTTGTTCTTGCTTTGCTACAGACAATACGTCCACAAACGTTTCATCATAGCTAAAAGCTTGACCATCTTTATAAGCAAAAACATCTATTGTATATGGAGTACCTGGTTGAAATTCCTTTTCATCACTTGGGTAGGTAAGCCGAGTTTGATTTACAACTTTCTCCCACCCAAACTCGTAACTTTTTACTTTGACTTTGTAAGAAGTAGCACCTTTAACAGCAGTCCAAGTTATTTCTGGACGTGAATTCAATGTTGATGTGCTATAAGGAGAAATGATTGTTGGCTCATCGCTTCCTTCTGTGCCACCTTTTCGTATGTGACACGCATTAGTATTGGTTGGATTGCAAGTGGATAAGGCTTCGTCAGGTTCTGCACATTTATCAAGAGGAATAGTTCCACTAGATAAATTTAAAATGTTTCCAGAACTAAAGCATAAAAATTCTACATAATCACCATTCACAACTTCTATCGTATCTCCCTTACAAATTAAGCTGCCTGCTGACAAGTGCTTGTGACCCTTACTTATTATCCTTCCCATTTGTGGATCGCAATGAACCTGATTTCTTCTTACTCTTATGAGCGGTACATTTGCTAGCAATGGTAGATGAATTAGTATTAGAGAAGTTAAACAGCACATTCCCCCAAAAAACATCAGCTTTTTCATTGTTTTACAAACATAATTTGTTTGAGCATCTTATCATTTATCAAGTATCCGATCTAGCAGTTCTTGTCTCCAGCGAAACACTTCTGGTAGGCTAGATTTAGTCAAGATACAAGCATCTATATAAGCTCTGGCGTAATTAAGTTGACCTAATGATTCTTCTATTTGAGATAGCAAACAATATGCATCTGTTCTTTCGCTATCTAACTTTGTCGCTTTTTCTAGATACTTTTCGGCTTCAGTTAACTTATTTTCCATTAACCTTGACCATCCTAAATCTTTATACAACGATGCTTGTAACTCTTTATTATTAGTTTTTTGTAACCCGTTTAAAGCTAAAGTAGCTGCCGCTTTATAATCCCCTTTTTTATTTTTCAACCTTGCTAAAGCTGCAACGGCAAATATAGCTTGATCGCTACTTCTAATAGCAATTTCATATTGCTTTTCTGCTAAATCATATTCTCCCTGCCCATCATAAAAATCACCTAATCCGTAATGTGATTCCCATTTATTAGGTTTTAACTTAAAAATTATTTCGTAAGTTTTATTAACACAATTATAGTCGTATAACTGCTGACACACAATTGCTAAATTATTATAAGCAGTATCGTCTTTCGGGTTGTACTTTATAGCTAGTTCGTAATTTTTTCTAGCAATCTTAGGGTTATTTTGATGCTGTAAACCCTTCTCAAAGTAAAAATTTGAGACTGAATTAGTTAAATTATATCCATACTTTATTGCTCTTTGAAAGTCTTTTTCAGCATCGGCAATCCTATTTTCTTTATAAGCTTCTTTACCTTGATTTAAAAAATAATCTGCTACTGTGTATTTTAAGCTAGTATTAAAATATACTGCTTTTTGAAAATCGTTCTCAGCTTGGTCAATTTGATTTTCTTTATAAGCTTTTTTACCGGAATCTAAATAATATTTTGCTACTAGAGGTAGTGATGCATATATCAAACCAACAATACTTAATAAACCTAATACAAACACACTCAGTTGAAACGGTTTTGATTTAATTACTCGATTAAGCTTTGATTTAAATGGTAAGCGATCCAATCGCTGCAAAATTACTTCAGTAGTTGCTGGACGATTCCCTGGTAAAGGAGCCATCAACTCATCAATAAAATCAGCAAAGGGTTTGTCAATCTGTGGCGCATCTTTTCTCCAAAGCAAGTTCCCTGTTTTTGTATCTTTAGACAAATCAACAGGTGGAGTCGCAGTGACTAAATGTACAAGAGTCCGCCCTAAAGCAAAAAAATCTGACTGTGGGACTGCTCGCCCTTCAATTTGTTCTAGTGAAGTGTAACCAGGCGTAACTACAGACGTAATTTCATATCGTCCTCCCCTTCCTGTATTAGTTCCTCCGCTTCCACTAATTTTTGCTAGATAGGTATCTGTCACCCGTCGCGCCACACCAAAATCAATTAATGATAGTTGCCCATTTGACTGAAGAATTATATTAGAAGGTTTAATGTCTCGATGGAAAAAATTGGAGCGGTGTACATCATGAAGAATTTCGATTAATTGTCTGAACCATTCTAATGCTAAAGATTGTGAAATTCTCCCATTAAATTCTATCCACTGCTCCAGGTTCTGTCCCTCGACTTTATCCATAACTAAACAACGCAGTGTCAGTTGAGTATCATTAGGAACAAAAGTGAAAAAATCATCTAAGGTACTTTTAGGGATTCTTGGATGATGAATTAGCTGTAAAGTTAGAGCTTCTTGCTCAATTAACTCAACCATCTTAGGCGATCCCCATCTCAGAACTTTCATAATTCGCTGCTCACGTACAGGATTCCACTGAGTACCAGCGTCCTCTACTTCAAAAACTTCCATATAAGTGAACAATTCTTGAGTAAGCGCTCTCAACGGCTTAATTAAGCGGATGCGGTCATTAATCAGCAGCGAAGTGCCACAAGAGAGACAGTTTTCAATATTGTCGGGATTTTGACGTTGATCGCAAAGGGGATTAATACAGTAGCATGACATATTTGAAAAACTTATACCAATGCAGTTGACAATGGTTACTAGGCATTAATCAACTAAACATCACCTATTTTGAATCTAAGTTTTATTGCTCTAATACTGTACTAAAAAGACTATTACAGTAAATATTGCTCAGTAATCAGCATTTATTTTGTATATTATGGAACTATTTTATTCTAAGTTTTGAGTAGAACAATCCCATTGATTTAACAGAAAATAAACTATTTGATGCATTTACAGTTTTAAGTAACCTATTAGATATTTGTATGTTACTTTCTTCAAATCAAGCAAATATAAGCACAAAAAGCTAGTATTATTAAGTCTAATCTAACACACCTCTACCATTGACTATAATTAAACGCCCCTTGGGAGGACTTTACTAAACCGATAGGATAAAGTACAAATATGGATTTCAGTGCGGAGCAAGGACTAAGGTTTTCAGAGATTTCCCCCTCTTCCCCTGTTACAACAGCAGAGGAGCCTCTAGAGCAGAGAATTTCAGAAACAGTAACTTTTGAAGAAGCTTTGATCGTAGTGAATAATCTAGTGTTTGCAAAAAGGGGTAAACCCCTATCTGATGCAGAGATTAGAATTATGAGAGGAGGGTGGGATAACAGTGAGTTCGTGGAGATAGCAGAGAACTCCCCGTATAGTGCTAATTATTTGCAACGGCGTTTAGCTCCTCAGTTATGGGATCTACTCTCTGAAACTATTGGAAATGAAGAACGGGTGGGAAAGAGGAACCTACGATATTTCTTAGAACAAGCCACCAAAAAATATTCTGTTCCATTTGGACTAAACAACGAGCAAGTACTTCCTCCTAATGACCTTGTACAAGGCATTCGAGGCGAATTACCTGACTTATCTAATTTTTATGGACGGACACAGGAACTAATCCATTTAAAAGAATTAATAATAAAGCAACGCTGTGTATCATTAATAGGTGTGGCGGGAGTTGGTAAAAGTGCATTAGCAGCAAAACTGTTAACAGAGCTTAGTATAGAGTCTCCATCTGATTTTGATTGTTTAATTTGGAAATCAGTTGCCTATGCACCGAAAGTTCAGGACTTAGTAGCCGAACTAATGCAACTAATCCAACCTTCAGAAACATCCTCAAGCTTGCCAGAAACCACTCAGACAATGATTACAAAACTGGTTAAGCAATTAAAATCGCGCAGATGTTTGCTGGTATTAGATGAATTTGATGCATTATTCCAGAAAAATAACTTCGAGCAGAGGCTAGATTACAGAATATTCTTTCGTCGCTTGGTAGAAGAACAACATCAAAGCCGCTTACTGTTAACTAGTAGAGTTTTACCTGATGAATTTGATAGTCTACTAAGTGCTAAACGGCACATCCAGTGGGTTAGAGTTGAAGGGTTAGACGCAGATACCGCAATGCATTTTTTGGCTACTCAAGGATTGACTGATACGCAAAAATGCAGCGAGTTAATCAACACCTATCGTGGTAATCCTTTAGAACTTAAAACAGTAGCGGATCGAATTAACCACTTCTTTAGTGGTAGTACAAAAATATTCTTCCAACACAAAACTACATTTTTTAGCAATGAGCTTCAAGCAATGCTTGATGAAGCATTTGGTCAAGTATTGAATGAGACTCAGAAGCAAATTATGATTTATTTAGCAGATAAAGTAGCTTCAGATTTTAAACCTATTAAATTCGTTGAAATAATCAACGATCTAAATCAGAAACACCAAGCATTAGTATCAACTTCAGAATTAATAAATGCATTAGAAAAACTTGAAAGACAATCGTTGATTGAAACTAATAAAGACCCATTTACAAAAGAAATCAGTTTTACTCTTCAACCAGTAATAAAAAAATATATCATGAAAGATCCGCAAGGATTAGTACGTATATCCCATGCTTTCCCAAAATTAGCAAATGCGTCTTGAACAAAAGCTTTTACCGCAGGGTAATCTACCCTACATAGAGTGTCACCAAACCTCTGATTACCCCTAACTAAAACAATCGTTAATAAATATGGAGGTCTAAAAGTAAAAATCAAAACGACGCTATTACACCAGACGACCAAAAGTTCTGTAATATAAAAACGAACAGGAAATGGAGGAAGATATACAACAGCACCAAAAATTTAAAGGACAAAGAGTCATTAATTAGTGACGCTTTGCCCAGTACCAAAAACAGAATAATTTCAGAGCGGGGTTATCTCACGAGAACCGAAGCAGTGGTATGGAAAGTTTGGCCGCTTTTATCCACTGACGGTCAGAAGAGATTTAATCCGCGCTGCTTCTCATATTATACGAGAAGCCACACGAAACGCACCAGTTTTATGTGGCATTTTTGGCTGTTGAAATTTCTCAAAGGGGCAAGATATTAAGTTTGATTAAGAAAAACCCGAATTTCGTAGTTAAAAATCCTTAGCAGCGCAACAACCCCCTCTGAAGCTTGTAAACCGAGTTATCAGGGGAAAATATTGTGAAAAATAGCAAACCCAAGAGCGCAGTAGTAGAGCGTATGGGGTTGAGTGCAGCTTTTGCATGGCAACTTTGTGCTGTAGCGTCGGGTAATTTCAGGAATATCCTGCCTAGTCGTCTACCAACTCAAAAATGCTGGGTGAGGATTGGGGAAAAGTTAAAAGGGAAAGGGATAAAATACCTTTCCCCTTTACCCGTTTCTCTTTACCCAGCCAAGGGAACTTGGCTAACTACTAGAGCAATAGATTTGTTGCTGCTGATTTCAAGAGCGTTGCTTTTGGGCATCGTGTTGGCAAGTGGGGAAAGTTTGAACACTGACATGACTTTAAACCCATCTCTCTCCAAGGAATTCCAAGGGGAGAACCGATGAGTAGTGCGACAACTGAATACCCAAACAATCTCACGGCTGCTGAACACCATGAGTTGCGAACTGGTAGCGCCATTCATCCTGCATTGATTGAGCGCAACTTCTTCCACATCGAGGGAGAAACAATTTATGACTACCTGTTTATCTCCAACAAAATCCCTCGAAAAAATGCAGGTCGAGTCACGGATGCATACATAAGGCAATATCAGCATCTATTGCTGGGGGGAACATGGATTCAATCTCTTGACCCGTTCAAAAACTGGCAACCAATGGACTGGGGACGGATTAAGCCAAACTTCCCCCGCATTGATTGGCAAAAAGGGAAACCCGTCAAATACGAGTCGCCACCCAAAACTCCCAACCGTGTTACCTACTTCGATGTCGCTAACCCCATCTGGGACAAAGTTGCAAAGCGTTATTTAATTAAGCGCTATCATTCACTTTTAGCGCTGCGCCTGTTGGATAAACTCAATCCGCTAATATTTTGGGAGTGGATAAAGCAACACCCAGAGATTCCAATTATCTTATGCGAAGGCGAAAAAAAGGCTGCTTGCTTGCTTTCGTTGGGGTTTGTAGCGATCGCACTTCCTGGAATTTGGAACGGGCGCGTGGGCCAACAAGATTTTGATGAACGGTTGCATCCTGACTTAGTACCAATGGCTCAGGCGGGGCGCAAGTTCATAATTCTTTTTGACCACGAGACAAAAGCTAAAACCAGGTGGTTGGTATTTCAAGCTACTGTTCGCACTGCAAAAGCAATCGAGTCTGCTGGTTGCTTTTGTGAAGTTGCATTACTGCCGGGGCCAGAAAAAGGCGTTGATGATTTTGTAGTTAGTCGCGGTGTTAATGCGAATGCCCTGCTAACTGCAATTATAGATGATGCCAAATCACTCAAAGATTACAAGCGCTCGTATCGGGCTAAAAAATGGGGGTTAAGCAAGTACCAGCCGGATGTCACTGTTAATGTATTGTATCTCTCTGAGGCTTTGTGCATTCCTGAACTTGAAGAAAAATGCTTGAGAGTGCCTGAGCTTTATGATCTTGAAAAGGAACAACTTTTCACGCCATCTATAAAAGGACATCCTCCAAACAAGGAGTCTACGGATTCTGGCGGAGTTCATTCATCCAAATCGAAGAAATCCCCTACCTTCAATTTCCCAAAATCAGGACTGGTTGTACTGTGGAGCGACATGGGTACAGGCAAAACTGAACTCATGCGCTGGTGGCGTGACCAAAATCCTAACGCACGCTTCCTCAACAATGGACATCGCGTAAATTTGCTGAAAAATCTTGCCGAACGCTTGCGGACGGCGATGTACTCCGACTTGGGTTACACAGGTTTAGCCCAGGCTCCAGCTCTCTCCATTACTATTGACAGCTTGCATAAGCTGAATACTCAGTCTCTCACCTACGGCTGCATATTTATAGATGAAGCTTGCCAATACCTCACCCACTTACTACACAGTAATACTTGCAAACAGCACCGTGCAGCAATCCTAGAAGTCCTGGAATATATAGTATACAATGCGCCACTGGTCGTCATCGCTGATGCACACATGGATGACCTGACTGTAAACTTCTTTCTTGCAATGCGACCAAAAGGTGAAGTACCTTACATTATTAAAAACGAATGGCGAAACGGGGAGCGCACAATTTATTGGTACGAGGGGGATAATGAGAGCGCCCTAGTCGCCCAAATCTCGGCAGCGCTGATGCTTGGTGAGAAAGTTATGGTTGCAAGTGACAGTAAGCGTTTCATCAAAAAACTCGACAAATCCTTTACTATCAAGTGCGAAGAATCTAACTCCGAAAAATCACATACACCACAAAAATGGCGCATTTGGTCTGTCCATTCCGATAATTCTGGCAGTGATGAGAATGTCGCTTTCATCAAAGATATCACCAACGCCGTCAAAAACTTTGATGCCTTGTTCACCTCTCCCAGTCTCGGTACTGGTGTCGATATTTCTCAGTATCATTTTGACTTAGTATTTGGTGTGTTTCACGGCGTTTCCCAAACTGCTACCGAATGTGCCCAACAACTGTACCGTTATCGTCCAAAAGTCCCGTTTCATATTTGGGTGGCCCCGCGCCCCCCATTTGGCTACCAAGATACTAACGCTGCCAAGATTAAAGAGCGCCTCCTCCAAACCAATGAAATGACCGCTTTTCTGTTGCGGATTGACCGTCAAACAGGCAAACGCGGAGCCGAGAAAGATTGGGCGCTTGAGGCTTACTGCCAAATTATGGCTAACCGCCACTATTCTCTCAATAATCTGCGTGATGATTTGCGATCGCTCCTCACCGAAATGGGCAATACATTTATATGTGTAGGAAGCGACTCAGATCCTCAATCCCTTGAAAGTCTTAAAGCAGCAGCACAAGCTTTGGATCGTGCCCACAATTCGGCTGTTGCCAAGGCTAAGAATATTACTTTGAGCGAGTACCGTGCCCGTCAGAGCAAAGATTACCTTGACCCTAATGAAATTTTTGAATGCGAAAAATTCCGCATTTCTGATTCTTACGGCATCGAAGTAACCGAATCACTCGTAGAAATGGATAAAGGTGGTCGCTTAATTAGAGCAATTGCTGGACTTGAGGCCATTTTAGCCCCACCCGAAGAATCGTTTACTGACCCCAAAACTGGGCAAATTTATCCTACCCCACCAACAATTGTCACCCAAAAAGACCGCACCGAGCGCGACAATCTACCTTTGTGCATCGACTGGGGCAATTATTCCGCACGGTGGCTGGCTAGATTTAACCTGGGGCTGCATCAAATTCTCGCTTCTTTAATGAAGGGTGATGAAGTTACTGCCGATGACCCCACCTTACTCAAGATGACGGAGATCGCTATACATTGTGCTGCTCACGTCAAAGCAATTCTTGGGTTTACTATTCCCCTAGACTGTAAACCTATTTGGTTGCTGGCCACTTTAGTAGAACAGCTGGGGCTAAAGCTGACTTTCCGCAAGCAGGGCAAGCGCGGTCAACAGGTGAAACTTTTTTCTTTATCTAAAGAGGAATTAGAATTTGCTCTCCAGGTGATTGCTCATCGCGTGGAAAAGCGTAATCAAAAAGAAAATCGAACCTATTACGCTGCTCAAAACCCTGCTGCGTATAGTGTAAGCCCTAATCAGCAGCCCGTATCCACACCCCCCCCTGATGCTATAGGGAACTCCCATTGCCAAGGGGAGGATACTACCGAATTTGAGTCGCCTCCGACCGATCGCGTTACGCTACTCCACTGCGTAGAAATACTTCGCTCTGGTATCAAGCAGGGGGTGGACGCGATTAAGGGCATCCTTAAGCGATGGGTTGAAGATTTGCGCTGGGATACCGTGCTGGAACTTGAGGCGATCGCTCCTGATGAACTGCGACTTGTCGAGGATCAAGTCCCGGAATTTTATGCCTTGCTGAATGAAGAGGTGTTGCCGATGGAGGGATAAAGCCTACGCCGCGACTGAGTTACGTAAATAAAGAGCAATCTGTGCCTCATTTTTATCATTGGCGATCGCTTGAGGTGTTGCCGATGGAATTGTCAATGACTTTTTGGGAAAATTCTTATAGTCTTTATCTGGCATAACTCCTGTCTAGATCAACTAATAGGTATTTCCTGATCTATCACTCCGATGATAACCTCGTGTTATCCGCATTTTGCATGTCTTGATTGCTGCTGCTCATTGATGGCGGTGATAGCATCGATAACGCCGCGATCGCACCCCGGACTTGGGATGGTTCCACCTCCAGATAATTTTGCAGTTGCTCTAAGTTGCGATGTCCGCTAATTTCTTGGATGACCCGCAATGGAATTCCGGCATTGCTCATGAAAGTAAGTGCGGTTCTGCGGCAACTGTGTGTGCTTGCTCCTTCGATGTCCGCACGTTCGCAAGCTTCTCGGAAGATTAGGCTTGCATATTCTGAGTGCAAGTGACCGCGCCCCCATCTACCAGGAAACAAAAAACCGTCACGGGAGTTTGTCGGTTTGTAAGTAGCTAAGAAGTTCCTTAGTTCTGACAAAATCGGAATGCTGCGGGTAGCTAACTTTCCCTTTGTATTCCCTTTACGGATGATCAGCTCTGCTCTGATCCGTCCCTTGCTGTTATAAACATCTTTAATTTTTAGGGTAACTGCTTCATTGACGCGGCAACCCGTGTACAGCATCACGCCTATTAGGGTTCTGTCTCGCTCTGTGGTTAATCCCGAAGTGAATAGACGCTGGATTTCTTCCGGCGACAAAACTTTTGCCTTTCCGTGACGGTCAATTTTCACAGCCCCGAACCCCCGATAGTTAATCATTATCGCCGATGCTCCCGTCCCAGGATTTATTTCGGTGAAAAAAGTGTGGAACTGTACTGCAATGTGTACTAGTTTCTCTACCGTTTCCCTTTCCCTTTCCCTGTTCACGGACAAAGTGAAAATTGTGGCAGTTTGTCAAAAGAGGCAGGGGAGCGGGGAGCTATTAGCTGGGGGGAAGTAGTAACGGATCTTGTACTCCGACCAATCGAGAACGAGAGAGGAAGGGCGGGGCTTGATACCCATGTTCCGCTCCGCTTCACGGCAACTCTTGGAGACGCTGCGCGAACGGGGCTTTCTATTGCTCCCCCTGCTCCCAGCAAGAACTGCCCCTCTGCCTCTTCGGTCAGCAACAGAATACCCCCGTCACCTGTAGCCAGAACGGTGTACTAATGCTGTACTATTACCCTGCCATTTAAGCGCACAGGATAAAAAGCCGATTGCCATTTGGGACTGCCATCGCTCGTGCTGCACAAGCAATAATCACCTTTATCATGATGAGCGATCGGTTGACTCAATCACTCTTCGTCCCAGTTTACCTAGCCACTACCTTTCTTCATGCCATTGGGCTATAGCCAATGCCCCTATATTGAAAAACCTAAAGATAGGTGAAAAAAATAAACTAAAAATGGCTTTATAGTTAATAAGTGATATAAAAAATTAAAGAGCATACTCTTAACAGTTAACTACACAAATATTACAGGTGTAGGTTTGTGTGACTTGAAGAAGATTTTGGACAGGTTGTCCAGCTTTACCTTCCAAAAATGGATGTCCAAGTTTACGTTCCAAAAACTTCCAAAAAATAGCATAAAGTAAAACTAAACTGCTCAAACCCTATGCCTATATGCAAGAAAAAGGTTTTGGTAATAGCGATGCTAAGGGCGGCAAGCGATCGCAACCAAGCGTAAGAAATCCCTGGAGTCAGAGAAAAGTTGGCATCTGAGTAGAATTTATATGGATTTGTGTCCATGTCCTTCTTCTATTTTTGTTATTATGTCCATTTTCTTTATCCAAAGTTGCGATCGCTTGATTAATGCCTTGCTTTCATGCCAAATCAAGCTTATCGGAATAGCCCGTTTTTTAATCGCTATCACGCCATAAAACTATAGAGTCATTTTTAGTTTATTTTTGAGAGTGGTGTGATTGCTTATAAAAAATTCTTCAAGAAATGGGTAAAACTTGCGTGCCAAAAACTCAAACTGTTCTGCAATTGATTCCGAACTTGTCCTGAATCAATTTTCAGGGTGAACGCCAAGATGCTCCCTGATGGCTGAAGGGACTTTAGCTGATTGCGAGTTAGTTTATGAGGTCGTAAATTATACAGTTAAAAATACAACTTTAACATCGAACGAAATCCCCGTGCTGTATCATGATACTTGTCTAGGTAAACAAATAAGCTTATGTTAGGTTCATTTAGCCTATTTACCTAGATGAGTATAATGCAGGAAATTTTACTGCATAGCGATGCTTACAGTAACTATAATTGCGTAAAGTAAAGTACTTTAAATTACAATAAGTACAGTAATACAGAGGGCATAAGGGAAGGCACAGACATCGTTTGGCATGGTGGTCTGCAAATTCCCGCTCCTTTTAACACCCTTGATCTTGGCTCATATAAAGGATTAGTTTTTCAGAATCATAATTAAGTTTTTGCCGACCAATGGTCGGCAAATTGCGATGCCGATCAACCAATTAGTTGGTTGTGGTGGAGATGGAGGAAGTTGCCGCGACTGAACTGCGATCCAAGGAAGCGACTGTGCCTGATGTTTACGATTGCGTCTTCTTCCATTCGTCTAATGTTAAGCAAGTTTTCCCAGTGGGTATTAATCCTGTGGTTGCTGACACACCAAAATTTTTCAGCGCATAATTTTCTACTTCTGCGTCCTTGAAGGCAAATTCTACTACTGTTTGTTTTTCCTGCTTTGACAGAGGTTCAATCTTCACGTTTGCTGCGGTAGGAACAGGATTCGTTTTATCTCTGGTGAAATTTTTTACATTATAAAATTGCTCTTGTCCTGGCTTACCTGAGTTCAAGCATCCTTTAGACTTGACAAACAATCCTGTAGCCCAATAGCTATTAACAAAGTGTTGCTTATTAACAAACTGCACCCCATTAGCTGCCCAGACGTAAACGGGATCAACATATCCTTTAGTTTTGGGAATTTTAGTTTCGCTACATCTTACTCCATCCCGCAGACGACTTCTATAATCTCCGCATACCTTCCAAGTTATTCTATATAAGTTAGGTGTCTCTTCTACATATTGCCTTATTTGCTCCTGTACTTCCTTATCTTTTTGGCTTTGCTCATCAGTTGCCGCCGCATAAGCCGGTTTTAAGTCATTCTCTGCCTGAGCAACCAAGTCTCTTTCAGACTGGCAAGCTCCTAAGCATAGTGCTACACCTATTGAAACAAGTGCTGTAAATATTTTTATTGTACTCATAAATACTCCAACAAATGATTATGAAAATTGTAAGAATTCAGCACCCAGAAGTCAGAAGCCAGAATTTAAAAGCAATGAGCGTATAACTCTTCTATTGATTGAAAAGAATTCACTCTTCTGCAACATTCTGGCTCCTGACTCCTGAATTCTGACTCCTGACTGAAAATTAATTCCCAATTTCCTTGCTTGACCAAATATCTACTTCTAACAAATGCTGAATTACAAGCTGCAAGTATTATACATATTTGTTCTATACATGCACTCAAGTTTTAACAGTTTTTAGTGATGATGCAAAACATGGTGAGGTATCGAAGGTAAAGTTCAATTTATGGAGAGTAGGGATACTTAAACAAGTCGGAAGTCGGAAGTCGGAAGTACAGTTTTGTAACGGGGATTTTAATTAGGCTCTTAACTTAAACCCCCAAACTTTGTTAAAGCTAACCTAAATGTTTTATATCATAAAAATAGTCAATAGTCAATCCCCCCTATTTGATACTTACTGAAGAGTTTGCACAAATATTTATACTAATTAATGATTAAGGATGTGATTATATCAAGCACAAAGACTGATAATACAAGAAAGAGATTTTTATCTACGTAGATTATTGCTGTTAGAAATGTTTATACAGTACTACAGTTCTGTTTTTTTCCGTACCAGAGTACGTGGATTTTGGGGTTGACTTATTCAAGAATGTGCCTATCCCTCAAGATATCGTTCAGGAGAACGAAAGCAGATGCGTACTGACTACGGATACCCAGATTTTGCTGCTTCACCAATAGGAACACTTTTACCTGATTCTAAGAATGACAGGGCGAAAAAAGGCACACTCACACTCATGGGTGTGACTGGTGTGTTGATGATAGCAGAGATGTCCGTCCACAATATATTGATGGGTGGATTTATGATTGCGTCTGCCATCGTCATTGCCTTGCCGAAACAGTCACAAGCATTATTTACTAACTTCGATAAAGTACAACGAAAGTATGGAGTTAATCTCTATGCTGTGTTGTTTGCGCTGTTAGCAGTAATTTGCCTAATTGATTTTGCGGCGGCTCCAGCTAATGCTCAGTTCTTCAATAATGCTCAAACTTGGATGACCACCACTTTTGGTAATGCCGGCAATGGACAAACAGCAGCAGTTATCGCGCTTTTTTTCAATGTATTGAGAGCTTTATTCCTATTATATGTTGGGATCAGTCTAGTTCGGATTATTCAATCTGCACGGAATGATGAAGACTGGCAGACACTAGCAAGAACTCCATTAATCATAGTTATGGCAGTTTTTGTTGGAGATTTAATTACTGGCTTGATTGTTCAGTAAAAAAGCTTTTTCAGTTATCAGTTATTGATAAATACGTATTTGCATTAATAGCTGATAACTTTTTATTAAATCAATAAATATGTCAGATAAACATGATTTTCGGACAGTAAATAGGATTTTAGGAGAAAGACCAAGGCTAGGGCCATTCCCTGCTGACCAAATATTTGCCTGGACATTAATAGCAATAGTCAATGTATTTCTCTTTAATTATCTACTGAAAACAAGTTGGTTGGGTACAGGATTAAGTATTGCTTGGGGATGGGCAACATGGTGGACAATTTCTACAAATAAAGACTTTTTCGGTAAATTTGTCAGCGTCCCTCGGATTAGTAGGGGATATATGAGATTTCAATCAATACAACAGAAGTCGGAAGTCGGAAGAAAAATAAGTTCTAAGTTCTAGTGAAATTTCAGTGATTGGTAAAGTTATGCCAAAATCTTCTAATCAGGCGAAAGATAAATTAGGTAAAGTCGCATTAGAAAACGAGCAGATTAGTGTTGTGAAAATGCTCACTCCCTTTGAAGATATTATCCATTTAGCGGGCATTTGTGACCTCAACTTAGGAGGTAGGCAGGGCGTAGGCGCATTAATTCTCAAAAAAGGTGAAAATATTCAAATCAAATTCTGCTTTGATTGTTTAGGGATTCATCCGAATTTAGAATCATCGCAAATGCTGCCTATGTTTGAGGGGATAGAAGCGGGGCTAAAAGAAATTCCCGAAGGGGAAAACTTAACAATACATTTAGGTTCTTTTACCTCGGATTATCACCGACAACAAGAACTGTCGAAGCTAGAGAGTAATTGTCAGATTGACCAATTAAAATTGTTAATACGTAGTGAAAGATTAAGGACTAAAAAACTAACGCAAAGTGGAGCTAGAAAGAATAAGTTTTTGAGACTATGGTGTACTTACACTGTTATTGATGACGATGAACGGTCTAAGGATTTTATAGAATCTCTGATTAGAAAATTAGAAAAGGGCTGGTTTCGCTTTACAGGTGAAATTCACGCCCATAACAATACTAGAATTGAAAATATTCTGCAAAATTCATTTAACGATGGATTTTTACAGTGGTCAGCTATCCTGGGCAACAAGATGAAGTTGGGGATTAGGGTTTTAAGTGCTGAAGAAATTTGGTCAACAATTTGGCAACAGCTTAATTACTCTACTCCTCCGGCAATCCCTAATCCATTAAAAATTGACCCAATAGATGGAATAGTAGAAACTCAGACGAGCGATTTTCACATCCGCCACCAGATGTTAGAGAATGAGGAGTCTGTGCCATTTTTCGATAGAAAATGGGTAAAACTACAAAATAAATATATTGGGGCGCTCAACTTCAGCCAAAAGCCAGGGGGGTGGTATGACGAGCAAGCTCAATTGCGATATCTGTGGGAGTTAATTTCTAGAGATAGTATTTATGATACCGAGGTTATTTGTCAGGTAACAAAGGCAAATCAAACTATCTCTAAAACAAATCTTCAACGCATTACCAAGCAATCAATTACCAGCACTTCTTTATCTACAGAGAAAGGAAATATTGATGTCAAATCAGGCATGAATATTGAAGAAGCGGTAGAGGCGCAGAAGACAATATATAAAGGTAGTGTAGTAGTGCATACCGCAGTTGCTTTTCTCGTCCACCGCCCAACCCCACGGGAATTAGACGAAGCTTGCCGATATCTTGCCAGCTATTTCTTGCGTCCGGCGGTAGTTGACCGGGAGATTGAATACGCCTGGAAGACATGGTTGCAGTGTTGCCCATTTGTTTGGGAGCCGTTGTTAACCAAGCCTTTTAACCGCCGACTGCCATATTTTAGTTCGGAAGCACCAGGGCTGATGCCGTTGATTAGGACTGCCACAGGCGATCGCACTGGCTTTGAGTTAATCGCAGAAGAAGGCGGCACACCAGTATATCTAGACTTGTACCAAAACCACAAGAATTTGGCAGTCTTCGGCGCAACTCGTTCAGGTAAATCTGTGTTGGTGGCAGGTATTCTTACCCCGGCACTTGCACAAGATATTCCGGTAGTGGCACTAGACTATCCCAAGCCAGACGGGACATCCACTTTCACCGACTACACCAATCTGCTGGGTGAAGATGGGGCATACTTTGACATCTCCAAAGAATCAAACAATCTTTTTGAACTTCCTGATTTACGCTCTCTGGATGCAGAACTGAGAAATGAGCGACTGAACGATTTTAAGGAATTTCTCAAATCAGTGCTAATGACAATGGTGATGGGGACGAGCATGATTGGTGTCAGCCCAACGATTACCACCAATATTGAGTCAATCATTGCTCTGAGTTTGAAAACATTTTTTAATGATGATGAAATTAAATCACGCTACAAATCAGCAATACAAAATGGATTTGGGACTAAAGAATGGAACGAGACTCCGACACTCAAAGATTTTTATAATTTTTGTTCTCCAGCTTTCATACAATTAGATTCTATTGCTAGTAAGAGTCAAGAAATTTCCGAAGCTTTACAGCAAATCAGGCTGAGAATAAATTATTGGTTGAGTACCAGGATAGGACAATCAATATCACGCCCATCCAGTTTTAGAACTAATGCCAAATTGTTAGTATTCGCTTTACGTAATTTATCGAGTGAAGCTGATGCTGCCATACTCGCTCTTAGTGCTTATGCTGCTGCATTACGTCGCGCATTATCATCAAAAGCTTCGATATTCTTCCTTGATGAAGCACCAATTTTATTCCAATTCGATGCGATCGCTGACCTGATTGGGCGATTGTGTGCTAATGGTGCTAAGTCTGGTATCCGCGTCATCATCTCTGCCCAAGAACCAGAGACTATATATCAGAGTGCATCTGCACAGAAGATATTTGCCAATATCACCACACGTTTAGTAGGCAGGATTCAATCATCAGCCGTTGACCCGTTCATTGTTCGCTTTAAATATCCTACCGAGATCATCAGGGTCAATAGTACGGAAGCTTTTTATCCAAAAAAGGAGGGGATTTACTCTCAGTGGCTGCTTGATGATAATGGCAAGCTTACTTTCTGCCGCTATTATCCTGCTTACTGTTTATTAGCCTCAGTTGCTAATAATCCCAACGAGCAAGAATTACGCAGTTTGTTTCTCAAACACTATCAAGATAATCCTCTGCTTGGGTTAGTCAAATTTAGTGAGGATTATATCAGAATGATTCGGGGGGAAGAGTTATCAGAATTAGCGAAGAATTTACTTTCAAAATCACATACAAGACAGGTAGCTTAAATGAAAAAGCGGACAATTGGGGTAATACTTTCTGCTACAGTTGGCAGTTTCTTTATTGCTGCACCTAGCTATGGCATCAGCATCAACGATTTTTTTAGTTCTATCGTATCGGATCTTCAAGGAGAATTTTCGGAAATTCAAGCCTGGGCTAAGGGTGAGATTAACAGTGCTTGGGGTGACATCAAAGAAAATGCTAATGCGGCAATTGATAGTTCTATTGGACAATTGGGTGCGCCTGACCCAATTGCTTCGGCTGAACAATTGAAAAATACGCTCAAGGATGATTATTCTTATCCTGTCGCCCAAGAAAAAGCACAGAAGCTAGAGCGTGAATTGACGCTTGGCTCGATTGCCAGCGTGATTGGAAAAAAAGGACAGCAGCAAACTCAAGAAAAAATTGATACTACTGCACAAATCGCTAAACTTGCAAAAGGTATTGCTGATGAGGCGCAGAATATGGACGCTTCTCAGAATGTTCTCAAAGCGATCGCGTCTCAGAACGGCTTAATTGTGTCAATGTTGGCACACCAGCGTACTGATTCTTTATTAGCCCGACAGGACAATGCTTACTCTAACTTGATGCTAACGCAAGTAGCGGAGCATCTTGATTCCCAAAGGCAAAAGGAGAACTCCGAAGAAGATGGCAGATTGTCTTTAGTGCATGAAGTGGTACTTAATGCACGGCTAGATCCTACTTCTGCTGACTGATTAAAAGGGTATAGAAACACAGTAGGAGGTAAAGTTACAAGAGCTTTTCCTTCCTACACAAACAATCAACTAGCGTTCAAATGTCTGACAAAATTACTGTATTGAGCAAGGATTCAAATCATGTTTTTACTAGCCAAACTAGATGGTGGTGATTTAGCTGATTTAGCAAAAGAAAATGCAGCTTCAATAGCTCAAGGATTTGATGAGCTTTGGAACGAAACTATTACAGGTGGTGTTTATTCAGCAATTTGTACAGTCGGAGCTTTATTTGCTGTAGCAACACTAACTTTCTTCGTCGTTGAATGGACAAAAAAAATGATGGCGGGGGAAGAACAAAGAGCTTATACAGACTTTATTTGGCCGTTAATAGTAGTTCTTTTGCTCAGTAATAAGGGGGATGTACTAGGAAAGTCAACTTTGGGGATTAGAAACTATATTAATAATGTAAATAATATAGTTCTTAGCGAAGCGGCGGCAGGAATTGACCTCAAGCAAGCATTTGAAAGTGCATTGGGAACTGAAGCAGCACGTAGCGCTATTGGTATTGCTGTAAATAAATGTAGGAATTCATCTTTAAGTCAACAAGAACAAATTAACTGTTTGGCTCAAGCTAAAGAAGATTTAACCAAAAAATATCCAGATAAGTTTAACAAAAATAATGGAGCTTTTTCTTGGTTTATAGATGCGGTTGATGGCGCTATCGATGCTTTTAATGATGTGAAAGATGGAAAAGCAAATGGAATCGATTTAATGTTGTCTCCCATTAATGCTTTTGTTGGGTCTGCTGTTACTGATATAGTTACGATAATTTTAGTCGGGATGAATGGGGCTTATCAATGGGGAATTGAACTGACTATGCTTGTAACAGCACTGTTGGGGCCTGTAGCTGTTGGTGGTTCTCTGCTACCTTACGGAGCTAAATCAATTTACAGTTGGTTAGTAGGATATTTCAGTGTAGGTTTTGGCAAGCTCTGCTTCAATATCATAGTTGGTTTCGCCGGGCAATTAGTCGCTGAATCTAAATCTTATCAGCCAATGTTCTTCCTATTTACAATTGGTATAATTGCGCCATTCTTAGCTACAGGTTTAGCGGCTGGTGGTGGCGTTTCTGTTTTAATTCAAATTAATAAAGCTACTGAAACTTACAGTGGAATTGCCATTGAGGTTGCTAAAGGTGTTGCTACTAAAGGTGGTAGTCTAATCGGGAAATTAGCTAAATAAAACCGTAAGAATTCAGTCCTTCTGGATTCAGAAGCCAGAATTTAAAAGCAATGAGCGTATAACTCTTCTATTGATTGAAAAGAATTCACTCTTCTTCTCCAACATTCTGACTCCTGGATTCAGAAGGACTGAATTGTTACAATAAAACCTATGTTGAATCAAAAAAATCAACCTCGACCAAAAGAGCCATTGCAGTTACTTAGTTACAACAAATATGTAACAACAAGAGTTGGAATAATTTCTCTAGCTGGGTTTTCAATGGCTGCACTTTCTCTATTATTACAATTTCTCAATTATGGAGCGATTAGTGTTTTAAATAAAAAACAGTTGGCATTAGTACAACTTTCATCAGGAGAGACAATCGCCGCTAGAGCAGTAGACCCAAAAGAACGGTCTGATGAAGTAATTAAAAAATTTGTATCTGATACATTTATTACTACGTTTAATTGGGATGGATTAGTAAAAGCATTTAATGAAAAAGGAGAACCTATCACTAAGCAAGATACTGGGGTAGAAGTAGGTAAACTTAATAATAAATCTAATAGTCGGGTTGCGACTAGAGCCTATGATGCTGCATTTGCTTTAAGTGAAAATGAAGGATTTCGCCCCGCCTTTCTCAAGAAATTAGCATCAATCACTCCGACAGGTATATTCAATGGTGATACTCAAGTATCTTTAATTCCCAGATTCATATCCCAACCACGTCAAATTAAATCAGGGAAATGGGAAATAGATTTTATTGGTACACTGGTAACTTTTGACCGTGAGTATAACTCAGGTAAAGGAATTGCTTTCAATAAAACCGTTACAGTTTCTTCAATTTCTAATCCAGAATATATCCCAGCTAATACCACTGAGTTAGCTAAGAAGATTTATGCAGCCCGTCGCGCCGGATTAGAAATTACAGAAATTGTAGATTTAAACTTCGGGAGAAGGAAATGAGCGAAGACAACGGTAAAGGGTCTGTATCAACTATAGAGGATTTGCTTGAAATAGATGATGCTAATAAAGCACCAGAACCGGAAAGTTTATTAGTAGCGACTAAGCACACAATTGTCACTTCTCCTTGGTCAAGACTAGCAATAATTGCTGTCCCTTTTGGAGTTGGATTTTTAGCAATATTTTTGATGCTCAATGGTGTTTTCAATCCCGCACCAGCACCAAAGATTGGTCTGAAAACGCAGGAAATACCGACCACTGAACAAGCCCAAAAAAGTGATGAGGGAGACGGTGATGCGCGTGCAAAACTCGCTCTGTCGGATCAAGAAGATGAGTTAGGTCGCATTAACAAAAATAAATTTGACCAATCACCGCCAGTACCAGTTTCAGTAAACCAAAAGGTCGTGCCATCTAACCCACCATCTCCACAACCAGCGCCACGTTCTGTTCAAAATACACAACCACGTCGTGTAACTCAAACTGCACCACAACAGATTAGAACCTACACTCAGTCACCAACACACACAAGTTTTTCTCCAAAACCATCTATATCTGCACAGACACTCACGCCCCAAGATCCCCTTGAGCAATTGAACAAACTCCGTGGCATCGGTTCTTACGGCAAAATCGCATACGCCGAAACTAGCACCAGTAAACAATCTTCATTAGATCCGTATCTTGCTCAAGCTCAAGCAATTCAAAATCAACAGAATGAACAAACAAATACAAATAATTTTGACCAAACCACGCCTCAAAACTCAAGCGAGTCGATTGAAAAGATTCGCCCCAGGTGGCAAGCAACTTCTAAAGTTAACAAGATTACTTTAGCTAACAATTATTTACCTCAAGAAAGTAAAATTCTCCAAGGGAAACAAACTCGTTATTTGACAGTTGGCACTTTTGCTAGTGGTGTCCTTGTTACCCCATTAGTTCAAGCCACAGTTAATAATTCAGGGCAGACACAGACACAATCACCAACCTCTAATAACACTAGGTCTGTCGCTAGACTGCAAGAGGATTTACGCGATAACTATGGGCAAGTGGCAATCCCTTCGGGAACAATGTTTGCAGTCGAGTTAGGTTCGGTTGATGGCGGCAGTTACGCTGTCGCTTATGTCAGAGCGATCATCAAAGATAATACAGAATATCCTATTTCTGCGGGTGCGATTTCCGTGACAGGAGTTGGTGGTAGACCCCTAATAGCTCGAAGATTTCAGGACAGGGGTGGCGAGATTGCCCGTAGTGACTTGTTTGGTGGTGCTGTGTCTGCATTAGGGAAGGTTGGGGAGATTATGAACCAACCGGATAGTGAAGAAGAAATTTCTGATGAATTCACAGGCAGGATTCGCAAACGTAGTAGTGGCAATCAGCGCAATCTCACAGGTGCGTTAATGTCAGGGTTTTTTGGTCAAGTTAGCCAAAACATCAGCCAACGTAATCAACGTAATACTCAAGAAATTACTTCTCGCCCTAATACTTGGTTTATTCCACAGGGAACCAAAGTCACTTTTAATGTAAATCGTTCTTTGGAGTTGCCATGAAAAAGTTTTTGATTGGTATACCATTGGCTCTCGCATTTGCTTGTGTACCACTATCCACAATTGCCGCACCAGTCGTTCGCACCATCAAACAAACTCAAGCTAGTGGCCAAGGTGCAATTTTACAAACTATCAACGTTTGGAATGGTCACGGTGTAGCAATTTCATTTTACGAGCTTGGTGAAACTATCAAAAAAGTCTGGTTAGACGACCCATCGCAAATTCTGCTTGACACAGATGGTTGCTTAGAGGGACTGGATCAGAATTGCTCTAGCCCCGGTGCTGGGCTGATTCATCTGCGGCGGATCTTGAGAGTAAACATTCCTGGAATACCGCAAACATCTACCACTTTGTTAACAGTAGTTACGCAGTCATCCTCTGGTGAACGCAAGACTTACAGTTTTCGACTAGCAACAAGTAATGGCACTCCTAAATATAGTCAAGTGGCGATCAAGGCTGATGTGGCACGAGAACAAACAACCCCAAAACCTCAATTGCAATCATTAGTTAAAACACAGCAAACAATTAACCAAATTCGAGGCGGTATTGTTGCCGCTATTAAAAGTGGATGGATGAATCAGCAAGATGAACTACATCAACGATTGCAAAAGTTAATCGGTTATTTACAAGCAGGTGATAACATTTCTACTGCTGCTAATAAGGCTTCTGTTTCCCAAAACTTAGTTAATAAATTAATCGCTTTGAGTAAGAGTTCTGATAATTTAACACAAGGTAATGGCTTATGAAATCATCTTTTCGCCTCAATGATAACGCCTTACGTTACTTAATCTTTTTTAGTTTAGTAGGTAGCTTATTGATTCATAGTTTTATAAAATATGGGCTATTGAACCAAGTTGTAGGCTTTTTGCTGCCCAAGGCTTTAGCACAAGTACCCGTTATCAATTCCCCTAATGGGTTTACTCCTGATTGGTCGCGTTTGAAATTCAGCGACATGATTATTTCTGAAAGTAACAGTGTTACCTACCCAGGCACAAGAGGTACAGAAACTAGAACCTGGACGGCAGGACAAAGCATTAGCGAGTTTATGGAACTGGGAGATTTTGAAACACCTCAATTAGCAATAGAAAATTTAAATATCTCAACCATAGCTTCAGTACAAGGAATCAATTTAAGTAGGTTAACATTAGATGATTTTCAATTAACTCAATGGCAAACTTTACCATCTTTAACCGAAGCGATTCCTGGCTTAGGTAATAGAAATGTTGCAAGTGTTAAACCTGTGAGCGATTTTTTGAGAAGATTTGGAATTACTGGGGGCACAATAGGTAACGCCAGCCAAAATTCTCGTTTACGTGACGTTCCATTAGGAAGAGTAATAAATTTAAAAAATTACTCACTAACATCTATTTCCGATATTGAAAACACATCTATTAATAGATTTGAGAATTGGCAAGACTCCAAAATTAATGGAGTACCTGGACTATCAACTTTGACATGGGATAATTTACCGGGGTTGAGAACACTTGACCTTTCATTTGTTGCCAAAGTTGATCTGCCATTGGGAGATATTGAGGCTAACCGTACCCGCTCTATATCTGGTAGCTATCAAGATGGCTTTAACGTTCCCTGTCTACAAAATAATTGCGCTCATACAGAAATGTCCGGCATTGGTGAGACTACTGGAACACAGTGGATATCCGGGAAATTCCAAAAGGTTAATGGTGGATTTGGCATTTTAAAAGCTCTTAATGATGGTAAAGAGCCTACTGGTCGAAACCCCTTTGGTTCCAGCTTTAAGCAAGTTGTTTGGAATATTTATGAAGGCAGTGGAAAGGTGGAGACTACTATGTTCTTCCGTATTTGTAAAACTATCCCTTTCATTGGTCGCACTTGCAGTCCATACTTCATAGGGCCTGTACCTTTTATTGAGTACCAAGAGAAAGACCCTATCGTTCTTGGTCAACCCAATTCTCTACCTTAAAATGAGCAAATCTTTCAAAATAAATAACGCTAATCCTCAAGGATTTCGATTTGAGCAATTACAAAATCATAATGACGCAATTGGCAAGTATACTCACTCTCTTTTCACCCCCAATGGACTAACAGTTTTGTCTTTGCTTGGTGCTTATATTTTGATGAGGGTGTTTTTTGGCGATGGTAACAAAAAGAAAATCGCTACCAGTTATTGGGGTAGTGGTAAAGAAACTGCTACTGCTCAGAAAAAAGCCATCTTGCAAATTGCCAATCCCCAATGTGATAGTGCGGCACTTTACATTGGTAAGCATCAAAGAAAAGGTGGTGGCACTACTAGTTCGCCAAGTGAACTTGGCGGGGAAAAGGGAAAAGGGAAAAGGTTAAGGGATTTAAACCCTTTCCCCCTTCCCCCTTCCCCTTTCCCCAGCCCTCACCCAGCATTTTTGGGTTCGCAGACTAATACTTTCTATATCCCTGATGTGCAACGGGGTACGGCAGTCATCGGCGCTCCCGGTAGTGGTAAAACATTCAGCGCCATTAACCCGATGATTTACTCGGCAATTGATCAAGAATTTCCATGTATAGTTTATGACTTTAAATACCCTTCTCAAGCAAAAGTTGCTGCCTATGCTAAATACAAGGGCTATGATGTTCACATCTTTGCACCGGGATTCCCTGAATCTGAAGTCTGCAATCCTTTAGATTTTCTCCGGGATAGTAGTGATGCCGAATCGTCCCGACAAATTTCCACTGTTATCAATAAGAATTTCCGACTTCTGGGCAATTCAACTGAAGATGGGTTCTTTGGCCCTTCGGGGGATCAGCTGACTCAGGCAATTCTAATGTTAGCTAAAGAGTTCGGTCAATTCGCAGATGTTATGACTTGCGCCGCGATACTTTCTAGCGAACAAATGGTCAAACGCCTGATGGCTGCTTCTCTCAATCCTTGGGTAAAAATTGCCTTTGGGCAACTGTTCAGTTCTGCTGCATCTGAAAAGACTGTTGCAGGCATTGTTGCAACTGCCAGTATTATGTTTACTCGCTTTATGGCGAAAAACACATTAGGATGCTTCATCGGCAAGACAACTTTACCTTTGGAAATTAAAGGTAAGCAAATGATTATCTTTGGGTTGGATAGAGAGCGCCGAGATGCAGTAGGGCCTCTCATGACCAGCATTTTACACATGACCATCGCCCGTAACATTGCCAAAAAGCGACTTGATCCACTCATCGTTGCACTGGATGAATTACCCTCGATTTACTTACCTGACCTGTACAGATGGCTCAACGAATCTCGCTCTGAGGGCTTCTGTGGTATTATCGGCTTCCAAAATATGGGGCAGCTTGAGAAGAACTACGGTAAAGATATCGCTAAGGCTATCCTTGGCGCTTGCAGCACTAAGTTTATATTCAATCCTGGTGAGAACGAGTCGGCGCAATTATTCTCCAACTTCTTAGGTGATGAAGAGATTAAGTACAAGCAAAAAAGCCGTTCTACTGGGGGTAAAAATAATAGCACGAGCATCAGCGACCAAGAGAAAACGAGAAAGCTTTTTGAACCGGCTCAATTTCTGAAGTTAATTGCTGGTAAATGCGTTTTCATTAACCCAACTTATGCTAATAAAAAAGAAGGTTCAGTTCCACTGTTGAAAACTATTAAAATTTCTCAGACTCTCAAAAATATTGAGAAATACAATCAACTAAAATGGGCGAGAATTGTTAGTTTACTAGCTAGGAGAAGTACGCAGAAATTTCCCTCACAGCAAGATTTAGCTTTGCGAGTTAAGCAAGTTGAGTTACGCTTTCCCATTCCCCAAAATCCTCAAGCGGTTTCTAATAATCCCGGTCTGACATCAAAAAACGTTGGCAGTATGGTTAATCAAGACCAAGTTCCTTCTGATATCGGGTTTTAATATTATGAAAATGACTATTGAAGAATTGAAGATTGATAATTTTGACTTAATTAAAACTTTATCTCAACAGTATATTCTTGCTAATGGTAGTTTCATTGACATTAATCTGACTCTAACTCAAATCATTGATGATTTTAATACCTTGTCTGGGACTAGACCAAGACTTAAGAGTTTGGGAATCTATATTGTCATCAGTTTGAAAAATATTTATATTAACCTAAATCAACAATTGTGTATTCAAATTGTTAATCAATATATTCACGGTATTGGCTGGCATGATTTGCAGTACATTTGCTTTTTTGATATTAATCCAAGTAATGTTTACATTCATATTGTTTTTAATCGGGTTACTCCCCAAGGTAAGCTCATTGATATCAAATACTTGGGGGCTAACTGGCAACAATATGAGGTTTTACGTCAATCTTGTTCTCGGATCTTAGAAAACCCTGCTAACAATAAATATTTGCAGATCCGATGCAACTGTTGTTCTTAAACAAGAGTACAGCACAAGGCACAGTGTATAAATAATTAACAAAAAATATGTTTGATGAACGACATTTGCAACTCACTTCTGCTTACGCTAAAGCTAGTCAGCATTTTATTAGAGCTTTTATTTATCCTTTAGGAGAGTTTATTTACAAATCAATCGAATCAGCTATGGATTTAAAATGTCGAATCGAAATAGGAGAAGAAACTTATTTTCTTACTCCTGATGAGGATGGTGGCTGGAAATGGTCTAAAAATAACTTTGAAGGTGTAACAGATGAGGAAATAGAACAAGTAGAAGAGATAATGGCATATTTATTGCCTAAACTTCTCCCCGGTAGTAATGATATAACACCACCTAATTTTTCTCCTGCTCCTGATTTACCTCCAGTTTTACCCAACCCCAATTCCCCCTTAATTCTTCCGCCTTCTGCCACATCTGTTGAGTTTTTAACTATACCATTCGATTCTCAAAATCCCCAGGAATATCTACCTATTAAAGACCAAGAAAATTTAGATTTAAATGCTTCCATCCATAGAAATGTTTTTTTTACAGTTGAAAGCGCCAACAATGGCATAAGTAGTAAAAAACTTGAGCTACAAAATACTCAACATATCCCGCCTCACCCAGAACATATTGATCCGCAACATTGGCACGAACTCGTAGTAGGCAGCGCGATCGCACCAGATATTGCACATCTCAACTTCTCTAGTCTTCATTTTAGCTATGTCGGTGGCGAACATGAAGCTTGGGAACGGCTCATGATCAGCGACAAACTCTCACGTACAAATACAGGTAGCCTCTCTACTAGGCTTTTAGAACTCTATTCCCACTTGGATGCAGGTGGCTGGTGGTGTAATTCAGGAGTAGATCCGCGCACATTTGCTAATCTTACCCCTGGTGAGCAACCTCAAATTAAAGAATGGGGATGCTATAAGCCAAACCGCCCCAGACCCAAAACCGTGAAAAAAGATGGGTTCACTGTTGCGGTTGAAGGCAAGTTCATCAAATATGAGCATCCACCATCAGTTGATTTGAGCATTTTCTTGCTAGATGTCCCAGGCGTGATTGCCCAAAATATTTACTCAAAAGCTGGAGTAAACCCCAGCGATAGCGATCGCAAGAGTTGTTTTTGGTATTGTGTGTATAAACACAATATTCCACTCGTCATTACAGAGGGGGCGAAGAAGGCGGCTAGTCTGTTAAGCCAAGGTCACGCAGCCATCGGACTACCGGGAATTTCCTCCGGCTATCGCTCACCGAAAAACGAGTGGGGCAAGAAAATTGGTGATTCCTATCTGGCTGATGAGTTAGCTGTTTTCGCAACTTCTGGTAGAGTTTTCAAAATCTGCTTTGATTATGAAACGAAGCCTGAAACTAAGCTCAATATCCAAAGAGATATTTGGAAAACAGGAAGCTTATTACAAGAATTTGGTGCTGTCGTGAAAGTAGTAACGCTGCCAGGGCCGGATAAAGGTGTAGATGATTTTATAGTTTCACAAGGAAAAGAAGCTTTTGAAAAGTTATCTGCCGGGGCTATATCTCTAGAGGAGTGGCATCAAAATCAACTTGATAGTTTACGTTTTACTATCAAGCTCAAGGATGGCACAGTCAAAAAAATTGATCAACAAAAAGGAGACTCTACTGTGATAGATGATCCCGAATTAGAACCAAACATTGGTGTATTTAAAAAAAGTCGTGCTAAATCACCTATTGACCCTGGTTCACAGATTATAGATATAAAAGTTATTGATTCAGACATTATCCATATAGATGTTGCCCCGGAGCTAGCCCAACCAACTGAAACTCCTGTAACTAGTTCTTTTTGGGCTAAAAAAGAAAATGTTACAGTTTATGAGCCTAATTTTTTTAGAAAGCGCCTAGAAGCTAGCGAGAATAAACAAATAGCTTTTGCTGCTTATACTTTGTTAAAAAAGTATGGTGTTGAGGCTAAAGATGAACAACAGCAGACCAGTGGCAAAATCTACCATGCTGATGCTTTTGTAATCAAGAATCATGGTGCTGATAAATACAGTATCTCTCGTCGTCATGATGATGTAGAGTTAATGACTTTTCAAGCTGATAAATGGGGACACGTAGGCAATATTAAACTTTCTTACACAGAAATAGAGTCTGAGCCAAAAATTTGGGGAGAAAAACAAATTAACATTCTGCCTATTGAAAGGCAGGAGTTTTTGTTAGTGGCTGACTACCTGAAAGCTGGTAAAGAATTACCCTCTGTTGATGAAGACCCTCGCAAAATAGCTTCTGTCGTTGGTTCAGTCTCTCCTAAAGGCACACACAATATTTTAGAAAGTTTCAAAGAAAACGAGGTATTAAAAATACTCACACAAAGTATTACTAGCTTCGAGAAAGACGACTTAACCTTGGGCAATTACCGGATTATTTTTCGGCAAACCAGTGACAATACATCTACTCTGCAATTACTCAAAACTGAACACAATGGTACAAATCGGGAAGCTGTTCGCTTTCAGTTTGAGAAAACTGACACTGGTATGACTCATCAAGTCCAAGGGATGGCTATCACTGAAGCTGATTTGGAGAAGTTAAGACTGTTGGCTCAAAAACTGCATATTAATTACAAAGCATTATTTGGCAACCCGACAGACACCCGTGACATCGACTTGCCCGTTCACCCCGAAATTACCCGTAATTTAGACGAGGAGCAGTCACACCAATCTACTCAATCTACGCTCAACGTACCAGATTGCAAGACACAATCACACCCACAAGAAGCAAGCTTTAATTCTCCAAAACAACAGAACGCTGTATCACACTCAACTACACCAACACCTAACAGCACAACACCATCACAACCAAATTTTTCTTCTAACTTAGATAAAGTTTTGCTACCACTACATCCAGTTTTGAAACAATATTGGGAGCAGTTAGAAAAAGATGGTTCAAGTCATGAGACTGTAGCGGAAGGACATTTAGAATTTCAATCTAAAATTCAGCAAACTGGAAAATTAACTGTTGGTGAACAGCGTGAACTCTACCAGCAGATTCAAAATCTTGCCTGGAGCGAGATAAATCACTTTCGGCGTACTGATATTGTGCTTCCACCATTAGCCCACATTGTTAATGATTTGCGAGAGCAGGTTCAAAAAGAAGCACAGCCACAGTTTTCTTCTGACCCAAAGCGTGATACACCCGTGCCTCTCCACCCTGGTATTGCCTCTCATTGGCACAATTTAGAAACTAATAAAACTTGGTCTAGTGTTGCCAATCAGTACAACAACCCTTTGCGGGAAAAACTTTCAAAAACTGGCAAGCTGACGATTGGGGAGCAACGTGAACTTTACCAAAAAATTCTCCTTCAAAGTCAATTCGAGCAGCAGAACATTGGGCAAACGAATATCTCACTTCCTCCTTTGAATAATGTGATTCAGGATTTGCTCAAGACTCGTAGCCAGGTTATTAACAATACTTATACGCCCAAGGTTGAAGTGCATTCCCAAAAATCTCGCACTCCACAACAACCTACTACCACTAATTCACAAGAATTAGAATTGTAATCAACAGTTGTCAATTACACTTATGCAATCTAGCTCAGTGGCCCAAACCATCACTACCATCAACCGCAACAGTGGCTTTTCTGACAACCAAATGGCCTACAGACTAGCGCTGATGATGGAGAAACACCCACCTTCACCGTCAATAACCCCCGCACTAGACCCCACACAGCGCGAAAATATTATTGGTGAGGTGAGAAATACTTTATCTGTGTCCCAAAATGCTCAAATTACTGAAGATTACAGGCAATCCCTTAAGGAAAAATACTACCAAGAGTACGCTCAAAAATTTGGTTTAAATAAATCCGAGGAAACACCTGATATAAACAACTCAACAAGAGTTGAAGACTTGATCAATGAAAAGAAAAAGACATTCTTGCAGCAGATATTAGAAACTAAAGGGCGCAAACTGCCTTTTGTTGACAGTCAACAGTCAAAATCGGTTGAGAGTAAAAACGATGAGGTTGCTAAAAAGTCTCTCATTCCTGCACTAATGAATATTATCGTTACAAAGGGACAAGATACTATTGGCGGTCGAGTCTATGAAGGCATGGCTTATCAATTAAATTTGTTGATGAGAGAAGGTATGCAACGTCTGACTGTTTGGCGCAAAAGTGATAATCAATCGGCTTTTAGTGCTTATAAAGTAGATGATAAGGAAGAATACAAGGTAATACACAATCACCTTTCACCACAAGAAACACAAAAGCTGATCAACTTTGATATAAGAGTGCAACAGCAACAGCAACCGCCACAGCAACAACAAAACGAGCGTTCTCCTGACGGCCCAGAGTTAGACTAAGTAAAATATCCGACAAACAACCCAAGAATATACGCACTTACTAAGACATATCGCTTAGTCACCCGCTCGAATTGTGACCAGGGTGAGATGATGACAGCTAATACTATGTAAAACAATGCTTGTAGAAAATCGTTGTGCCCCAATTTAATGATTGCCGCTATCATCAAAGCCACAAAAATTAGAAATTCCACTCCTGTTTCGATTCTGTCCCAAAGTTTTACATCATATAGGTAACGCATCTTGTAACCTCTGCGACTTGGGCAACATCCTACCATCAACCCCATAGATCCCGTCATCTTTGTAAGGAAATATAATGGTGAATTTAGTTCCTTGTCTAACTACCGAGTTTACGCTTATCCTCAAACCATGAGCATGAGCCACACATAAGGCGATGTACAGTCCGAGTCCCATCCCTGATTGATGTAATAAATTGCTATTTGGCATTCGCCATAATGGGATAAATATATTGGAAATTTGTTCTGCGGCAATCCCACAGCCGGTATCTTCAATCTCAATAATTAAATCATCTTCTTGATTGAGCAGCCTTAAAAAGATATCTCCGGTAAGAGTGTACTTAATAGCATTTGTCACCAGATTACACAGCATTCGGTCAATACTTATGCTATCACCCCGTACTTGCGTTCCATGCTTGTATGTTAGTTGTGTTTCATAGTGGAGATTCAAGGAATGATACTGCGCTATTGGTTTGAATCGAGAATAAGTTGTTTGTAAAAAACTTAACATATCAAACTGCTCCATTGTCGCTGGATTTAGTTCAAAAAAAGCAGTTCTTTCAGATTGAATCAAACTCACCCCTCGCTCATTCGTTTGTTGTAAAGCTATCAGCAACGGTTTGATCTCTTCTAAAGACTGTCCATAAGCACCATCAATTATTTGATTCAAAACTAACGATGCTCCTTGATAGTTGTTTGAAACATCGTGTAACAAACCTAATATGCTTAAAACTTCCTGTTGCATAACTATGTTTCCAACGACAGATGGTATTTTGGCTACTTTTATGAATAAGTACTAATTATGTCTACAAGATTTGAGAATACTTTTGTTTTAGTTATAAAAAAAAATTATCCAATCAAACTTTAGTACTAAAGTTTATTTCATTTATCTGGAAAGATTTTTGATTACTTATATTTTATATTACAGACACAAAAAGTAAAAGGCTTAACACCAATAACTATGTTATAAATATTGAGTCATCTTATAATCGAAGTGATCTATGATTCGATTAACGCTCATTGAGGATGAAGAACTCATTAGGTTGGGGATCACTACTGCTATCAATCAACAACCAGATATGGAAATGGTCGGCGTTGCGCGTACTGGTATTGAAGGTATTAATTTAGTTAAGGAATTAAATCCCGATGTCATTTTGGTGGATATTGGTTTACCCGACATATCTGGGCTAGAAGTGATTAAAGAGGTCAAACTCAATAGCAACACTAAAATTGTTGTTCTTTCTTCTCATTCTTCTCAAGGCACTGTTCAATCAGCTTTAAATGCCGGCGCTGATTCTTACATTCTCAAAAAGAATAATGTTCCTCTGATTTTAGAAGCCATTAAAACCACATTCTACGATAGCAAGTCTTTTTTTGACCCTGATATTAGCCGACGGAATTTTTGTTACCAACAGAAAATCAAGGGTAAGACTTATCAAGATAATCTCACTAATACTGAAATCCAAATTGTTTCTTTGATGGCAGCTGGTTTTTCTAATAAGCTGATTGCCGAGCAGTTATTCATTACTGAAAGTACTGTAAAAGGGCATATTAACAAGATTTTTGCTAAGTTGGATGTCAGCGATCGCGTCAATGCTTTGATTGAAGCTAGTAAACTTGGGTACATCGAACAAGATTACCTTCAGGTAGGTTAGCTACTTACCTACTTGAATTAAACAATAGCCTTGGGTTTTACTCTGCTGTGTTTGACAAGCTTCAATTGCTGCTTGATTTTTTAAGATAATTTGATACATCTGTTTACCCTCCTGGGATTTTGCCCATTGGAGAATCTTTATCTCGTTACGTGAGACTACTACTGACTGATTCGTTGCTATATTTTGCACCAGATTCCATGTGGTCAGCGAACCCAGCAAGGTACTGCCAGCCGCGACTAATCCACACACAAGAGATACTGTCCCCAATCCCCAGCCTGCCTGCACTTTCATGCCTGTGCCGGTGGGCTTGATTTTTTTGATCTCATCACGTACAGCATTTGACACAACTGTATAATGCATTGACTCGGCTTGTTTGCTTGTCTTATCCAGTTTTTGGTCTATCAGTGCTGCCCACGCTTCTATCATTGCCTCCATTCTTGCCTGGAGGTCTATGATCGTTTCTTCATATCTGCCCAGTGTCGCCATCATCCTAAAAACTGGATCGTCTGGTGTAATTCCTAGTTGATATGCCCCTTCAACTATGCGTTTTTGTTCTGATGGGGAATAACCTTGTAATATATCTTGTGATGTCATCAATCAAGTCCTAAATATTTAATAGCCAATTTGTTATTTATCACTGAATTGCGGAAATTTTTAATCCACTGAAAAATGAAGCTTCTCCAAAATAAAATTATCGATATATCCTGGCAAACTTGTGAATATGGCTTGACAGCTTTCTCCATCGCTTGATAGTGATTTCGATGTAAAGCCATCAAATTTATTTCTGTTCCTCCTATTGTTAACAGAGTTTTCTGCATTTTTTCGTCATATTCCCTAAACTCTGGCGCAAAATGATAATTCTTCACTATCACATAGTTGGCATTGTTAGTAGCAGTTTGGATGATTTGAGTTAAGTAGTCTATGCAGTCCGTTCTATGTGATATCGGTTGCAGGAACGTTAGCTTCCATCCATATTCAGCTAAAGCTTCTAATAGTTCAGACTCAACAATATACTGACAAATTTTGTCTATGTGCTGCCCCGGCATATCCACTAAAATGATATCTATATCAGCAGCTACCAGATCAATAAACATCCTGTCCGTTTGTTTATTGAAAAAATCTATCTTTTCAATACACACTAAATCTTTGTAAGCCAAAAGTCTATCACGATTATCATGGTCATAAACTTTCAATCTTTTACCTTGAATTTGATAAATTTCCAGCAACAGTTTCATAACTGTAGACTTGCCTACACGAGAGTCACCTACAGTCATTACCATTCTTTTAGAAGATTTCAACATTTATACTCTCCAGCCCTAAGAGATGCTTAACTGGACAAATTTGCTGTTTAAAAGTTTTTAGCCAACTCTTCACCCGCATTTTCACTCCTGGTAGTTCTTTTTGCTTTATTCCTTCAGAAAAACTTAGTGACTTTTCATCTAAATAATCATAGGCATATTCAAGCAAATTCGGCATTGTAATATCAAATAAAGGGATTCCTGCTTTTAATAGCTCTTGCTTTATCTCTTGAACTATTGATGAGTTGCTATATCTAGAAAATTCTGACTCCTCACCATAAAATAAATTTCTAACGACTATGTAATCTACTTTATTTCCGCAAAAGCTGTATAAATCTATTAATTGCTTTACCGAATCTGATACTCGACTAATTACCACGACCATTGTTACTCTAATGTCATAATCATTGGCGGCTGTTTCCAAGAACTCTTGTTCTATAAATCTTTTAAATATTTGTCTTGATTGCGGTGGCAATTCTAATAAAAACAGCGATTCTGGTGGTGGCAGTTGATTATATGTATCTGGCTCTGGCTCCATCATTCTCTTTATCTGATCAAAAAATCTATCTATACTTCCATCTTTAAAAATATTTAACTGCTGTATTTGACAATGCTCACCATTCTCACCATAATATCTCAACAAATCTGGATTAGAATTATCTGCATCTACTGCCACAATTCTCCTTTTCTCATCTATACAAGTTTGTAAAAACCCTCTCGTCCACATCGATTTACCAACTCCACCTTTCCCCCCGTCTACTATTACTAATCTTCTTGGGGGAGTTTTAGTTACTTCATCTGCCTCTTTATCTGCATCTGAGGCCATATCCAGGTCTAACTTTAGTTTCTCTAACTCTAACTGCTGCTCTGGTGCTAAATCATTTAGCTTTATTTCTTCTGCTGCTTCAATTGCCGAGATATCAGCTTTGCTATTAATATTTCCATTTTGATTGTTATTGATAGTTTGTGTCATTTTTCTTTTCCTCATAATTCAGATTTGTTCTCAATTTTCTAAAAAACATCTTTTTGAAATATCGGTAAGACATTACTCCTTATCCATTGCGTAAAATTATTAATCATTTGTTTTTTAACCATGCCTTTTAAATTATAAATAGCTCCCGAATTTAAAGTTTTTACTATTGTTATTTGCTCCCCAATAATCACATGACGTTCTCGACTTTGGATATGCAGAGGCACTATTTTTTCATTATTTAATTCTGGTGCAATAATCTGAAATACATCTTCAGCAAATATCTCTAGCCCTAATGGGGTTGATATTACTCGCACCGTACTACCCAAAGGGTGATCAAATTCCCAATATGTCCATACTCTTCCCATAAATAGATTGCCATATTTGATTCAACACACGAAGCTATTTAGGTACTGTTTTTTTCAGTACTATGGTTTCTTGATTTTAAAAAAATACGTTATACAATTACTAGCGATTATTTTTGGTTCTCAAAGAACTGCCTCTGTCAACACTGATATTATTCTTAGGCAAAACTGATGAGGGTTGGATGTTAAGCCTATCGCCAACCTTGATATTGGCAGCGCCTGTTGCTAGCTCTAGCACTTGATTGGCAACTTTCCCTTTGTAGATAGAGCAAGGGTTTTTGTAACACGGTTGGGCATTGTAAACCGCAGTTGTCACCACATTGTCCTTAAGATAAAAGATGTCTAATGGAAAATTTACCTTGTACATCCAGAAAGGCACATTATAAATTTCTCCTCCCAAATTGAATAACATTCCGCCATCGCCGTTTAAGGATGCTCGAAATTTCAGCCCTTTCTCTAATTGCTCTGGTGTAGAAGCGGCTTCCAAGTTAAATGTGCGACCGCCTTTGGTGAGAATGTGCGTAACTGGTAAATCCTGGGGACGAGTTTGGACGTAACCAAGCGCCACAGTGCCGATGATAATTGATACTCCAGCGACAGGGCCTAGTATGTTCAGTAACTTGAAAGCAGCAACGTATAAATCCTTTTCAGAATTAATTTTTAAAGTTTTCATGTTTCACCAAAAATATCAACATTGCCGAGACTATATATAGATGAATCAATTGGACTAGATGGAAGGCCATGCAAAGCCGCAATGTTACGCATACTTTCAACTCGGTCAGCTTCGCGGATTGCCAGAGGATTCATACTCTGCCTTGCAGCCAGCAATGCCGACAATGTAATTCCTAGTGGTGGTAGTTCTTGAAGGGGAGAAACATCGTCGCCAAACATTTGACAGAAACTAGAGACGGCGGCACGTTCAACAATGGCTTGAATCTCCGCACCGACACATCGCTGCGTGGCTTTGAGTAACCTTTTCCATTCTTCTTCGCTGTACCCATCGCCGCGATCGCGGAAACGAGGATCGAAACGGGCTAAGTGAATTTTGAATATTTCGTGCCGTTCGCCGTAATTTGGGAGATCCACCTTGAAAATCTCGTCAAAGCGTCCACTTCTGGTTAGCTCTGGTGGTAGCCATTGAATATTGTTAGCCGAAGCGATAATTAAAACCTCACTAGTACGTTCTTGCATCCAGGTCAAAAGCATACCAGCTAGGCGTTTGGATAAATCATCATCCCCGGCGAATCCCTTATCAAAGTCATCTAAGTATAAAATTACACGGTTGATTCGGTCTACCAGTGCGAGTAAGCTTTTTAGCTTGTACTCAGCCAAATTACCGTAACTGCGGAAACTACCCCACTCCAAAATAATCAGAGGTAGCCCCAATTGTGCAGAACTTGCTTTAGCCGAGTAAGATTTTCCTGTTCCCGGTGGGCCGATTAATAAAATCCCCTTGGGTAAACGAAGATTATAGGCTTTCGCCAATGAGGATAGAAGGCGCTTATAAGTTTTAAACGCTTGCTGCATCAGTTCCAGCCCCCCGATAGGAGTGCTAGGGGGTTGGAGAAATTGAATATTATAAATCCGCTTGAACAGTTCGATTTTGTAAGCTGACAGTTTTTCTACTAACTCATCCGGTTTAATTTCACCAGGAGCGCTTGCCTGTCTAATTCCATAGTCAATGTCTGCCAAGTACATGCCTATTGAGGCGTTCGCCGTCGCATGAATATCGCTATGACTGTAATCAGGTAATACTTGGGCTAAGTAACTGCTTATTTCCTCTATAGCTGGCAGTTGTTGAATAACTGTGGGAACTTCGGGGGCAATGTCAGATGACACGGTGGCGTTTGACCCTAAGAGAATCGCTGTCTTGTTGCAAGAGTGATTGCACAGCTTCAGGTTAATGAGGGCTGACTTGATCCACTCGGAAGTCAGAAAGAAATCGGGGTCAGTGGTAGCTTCGCCCAGCCAGGGGAATATACCTTCTAGTATCAGGATTCCTGATAAATCAGTAGTTTTCCAAAACCGCAGAATTTCAAAGTAATGTTCGCGCCTGCTTTTCGCGATCGCCTGATACTGGTCAACTTTTTGTAAACTTAATCCCTCCTCATTAGTAGATAACTGGTGCAGTTGGTCATCTTCCAGCGTCCACAGGTAACAGTTAATATCGTATTGCTGGCATTCACTGGCTAGATTGATGAGCAGCCTGACCCTCTCTTGCAATGGAGACTCGACAGCAATCAGCTTATTGTTAAGCTTAATTAATCCAAATATTTGTTTAATTAACTCATTATTCATTAGGGCTTTAGTTAAATTTCACCCCAATATTATTGATAGCTAAAACTCTTTACTAGCTACTTTGGTACTGAAAAAATCGGTACTAGAGTAGCTTGACTTTTTTACAACTATAGCTCTAATTCCTCGTGTTTTTGTTGTGAATAACGTTGTTGCAATTGATGGGAGAAATTGATTAACTGCGTATTCCAATCCCGACTTTCGCACTTGAGTTGAGTCGAGTGTGGCAGTAGTTCTTTAACAGCCCGTGCCACTGTTGATTGACTAAAAGCTACCTGTACATGAGCAACATTACGTAATCTTTCAACAGGTAAACTTGAAGTGTCATCTACTGCCATGTAAACTGTTCTGTTTTCTGGTATTCCTTTGACCTGATATTCCAGCATGGCTACTGAAATGGCATCAATGGGAGAAAAAGACAGTACAGCAGTGCTAGCTTTATCACTAAGCTTTTTCCCTAAAGTAAAGTAAAACCAGCTATCACGGCGAACTGTACCTAATTCATAACCAGAGAATTTATTGGTTGTACCTTCTAAAAAAGCCCCTTTGGTATTCCCTTCCAAGTCCCGCATCACAAACACAACATTTGCTTTTGAGTCGGCATAAACTAGCCCCTGATTATGTAACATTTGTATGCAATCAGAAGGTATGCCTCGTTTCTGGGTTAGGTAATGTTCAACGCCTGACCAGTTAGCTTTATCCTCAACGGGTAGCATAAATTGGGGTGCTGGTTGAGTTTGGATAATAAGATCCGCAACTTTTTGAGCATGAGCGCTCGCTGCACGTTTTGCGCCGACTTCACCAAATCTCTCCCCGATCCATGCGATCGCAGTTGTTTGGTTACATTGATTAACGTGCTTGACTAAATCAATAGCACTATTACCCCCTAACGAAGAACCATTGCCAAAGTCAGTAAATTGAGAGGCATCTATATTAATGATGTGGTTTCCTCCTACCCATTCATTCCCTTTACGCCACAGTCCCAACTCCCAAGCAACATCATCTAAAGCTAAATCAGTTGACCATTCGGTAAGTTTTTTTATTGATTGATTATCTTGCTCCAACTGCTCTATCCGCCGCCGTAATTGGTCATTCTCAACTGAGAGAGCTTTGGCTGTAGCTTCCATCTCTTGCTTACGTTGATTTGCCCTGTCTCGGTCGGCAGCTTTGGCCTTCAATTGCGCTGCACTTAGCTCATCAACTTCTAAGTCACGCCCCTCCTCCACAATGCGGTAAAAGTCTTTGATGTCCTGGTGCTTTGCTCTGCTTCCCTTGATACCGCGCTCTAGTTCAATTAGCCGCATTGTCTGGTAGTACGAATCCTGAAACTCATGAATTTTCTGCCGCCCGTCGAAGAAATGATTACAGCGCAATTGCCCCTGATCATCAACCGGCACAAAGTAAGCGTGAATGTGCGGGGTGGCTTCATCTAGGTGTAATTCTGCCCTGACAATGCGTGAGCCATATTCATCAGCCAACCACTGGTGAGTCGCTTCTACCCAGTCATCCAACTTTTGTTGTTCATAGTACCCAGCATTAGTTGGGCAGTCGGGACGGAAGTAACTCGGTGAGGCACTCAACAGTAACTCTACGCAATAGACCGCATCAGTGCGGATTTTTCGTCTCTGCTCATTTTCGGCAATTTTGGCTAGTACCAAATCCTCTAGTCGTTCCTCTGGGTCGAGGCTACCGATGAACCGAATATTTTTTTGAGTGGGGTCAGCGTTTGGGGTTTCTCTTTCTCGTGCGGTGTGAGATGCACTCCCTGATATGTTACCCCGCTTTAATTTTTTTAATCGCGCGATCGCGTAGCTCATAGCTTCACATCTTGGATAAACTTGGTATGATTTTGTTATCACGCTGATTTACCCAAAATCGGAGCAATTGCGACTAGTCGCCAAAATAGCTAAATTGCTCAAATGCGAAAAAGTGAAGATAGTCGTAGTAAGTACGATTATTTTAGCGGCTTGAAAGACTTTTTGAAGGAACTCTAATACCTAACTAGCTCAAGTGCTTACATAGCAAAGACCCCAGGCATTTAGTCGCCTGATTCTAAGCAGTGAATAATTTGGGTACGAATTACGCACGGATACTCATAAATGAGGGAAAAAGCGCAAGGCAGTGAAAACACAGTGGAAACGCAATTGAGAGAAAAAGGGGGATTTCTCCGCCTAAATACTCATTTAGACTACCCGCAATACTCATTTTTGTATCAAGTATTGCAAATGTAAACAATAAGACAACTGTACTGATTTTTAAAAATGGACAAACAGGGAAGCAAAGACGTTGAACTGCCAAGAGTAAAACGGAGACATGATTCTTGGGATGGAAGAACTATTGAATACTTGGTGAATCATCGATCAAAAAAGTCGGCAGGTGAACTGACAATGGAAGCAGTGACAAGTTACTGGCTAATAGAAGCATTAGTGGGAAAGGTAAGTAAAGAGGAATTTATTGAAGCTTGCTTGTCCAGTATTGGGGAATTGGAAGGAAAGCTAGTAAAGATTAGAATTTTAATGCAAAAGGTTTCTAATTCTTTTGAAGTAGATAGTAGTGCGATTTTGCCACCACAACAAATAGAGCAGAACAAATCATCGATTTTAGAAAAAAGCTTGCCAATCTCAACAAATGTGATTCGCAAAGAGAAAGAAGAACAAGAGGAACTAGAGCAAACAAGTCAGCAGGAAGAATCCTTACTATCTGATGATGATTTGGGATTAATGGACTTGAAAATGACACCAGACTTATTAATGGCTACTCAATTGTTGGGATTTGACGAAACAAACGGTAATAAAAATTTATGACAACTACAAATACTAATCAGGACAAATCAAGCCAAGTCGTGCAGTTTATACTGACGGCAGACTTGGGGGGTAGTTCAACCAAAGCGATCGCTCAGATTTATCCGGCGGGAGTACCATTTGCATTGTGGATGAGTCCAGAAGTTGCCGATGTAGGAGAGGGTTCAACCAAACATTTAACTGTAGATGCGCTGCCTGATGATAGCGCTTGGGTGAGAATTGGTCAGGAATATTCTGTCTTAGGGAGTATTGCAAAAAGAGAGTTTGCTGGAACTGCGGCACTGCAAGATTTGAAGTCTGAATATGCCTTATCAAAGGTTGCTGGTTTGTTGTGGCTAGCTAAACGTCAAATAAATGTAGATATTCACGAAATGTTTCTCCAAATTTTGCTACCACCTGGAGAAGAGAAGAATGTACAAGATTTGGCTAAAAAGTTTGTCTTGAACTATAGACAAGGAGTAATAACGCCAACGGGAAGAATGAAAATTAAGGTCAACAGCTTCAAAATTCTTCCCGAAGGAACAGGTATTATTTCTTACAGAAATCGCGCTCTAGGGAATGTATTTTCTCAAAAAAATATAGGATTGTTAATGCTGGGTCATCGTAATGCCAGTTTTACCCTTTCAGAAAAAGGGAAAGTAGCAAAGAAAGAATCGACAGACTTGGGGATGAATTGGGTGTTACAAAAGTTTGTCGAACGTACTAGCGTAGGACTATCGAAAGATGATCCGTGTATAGCGGCGGCTTTAGTGGAAGCAAGTAAAGGTAATTTCACTGCATTACGAAATTTGTCACGTAGGAATACACCATCAGGAATTAACTCGGATTTAGAGTTGTTTAAATCAGTTTTAGAAGTGATTCGGGATGAATACTGTCGAGCATTGCTGCGCTGGGTCAAAAACCATGTACCATTAGACGAAGTTCTCATCTGTGGTGGTACTGGTGAGTTTGTGCGTCGAGAACTGACACAATATTTTCAAACAGAAAGCATCCCTATCGTTTGGAATGGTGGAGTAGTTATTCCCAAATCATTAGATACCGTTGGCTTGGGTGAGCGACTGGCTGATGTTTGGGCAACTCATATTAGTTATGTGAGAATGCTGGATGAAAATTTTTGCTATGAGCGCAAACAGAAATTAGTACCAGATTCTTATTCTCCAGCAGTTAATCATCTCACTTCTATCAATAGAGTGTAGTTCATATCTTGCACTTGATGTTAGACAGATATTCTGTCTAACATCGTAAAAGCCTCTCTTGGTAAGAGATATGCTTCAACTTGCACCTTTCCTCATCTGAAAGTGCGATCGCTCTAACAGTAACAAGCGCGAACAATTAACATTGGCAAATTAAGATGGCTGAAATGACACATTTGCAGGTACAAGAATTATCACGATTTGCCCAAGAGCAAGACTTCAATCAGCAATATCGACAGTATTTTGGGGATGTCTGGGACGAAGTTGGAGTTAAAGATATCTCCAAAATGACCATCCAAGATGCCGAGCAAACCTTGAAGGTACTAGCTGATAGTGAGGCATCTCCCCAATTCATCAAATCCCTACTAGCACAAGCAGCAATTGATGGTGCTACACCGCAGGTTTTGGAGTATTTCTTGAGTAGTGACATTGACTCAGATGGGCGGACTCTGGCACAAGAAATATTCCAAGATGGGACGAACCCGTTGGAGCCAGATACACCCCAACTATTACCCAAGGCACAGGTTTTATCCTCATCTCTACAACCAGATTTGGAATGGGAAATATAGCATACATTCTCAAACTTTACTAGCTACTACAGTACCGATTTTTTCAGTACTAACGTAGCTAGTTCTTTTTAGAAAGCATATTTAAACTTCTTAAGTTAGGTATGAGTTCCATTTTTCAAAAAGCACATTAGGGTGTAATTGACTTGTTGATTACACCTGTTCCCTCAACAAACTCCTAAATCAAGTGAGGACATAATTATGACTTTATTAGGTATTAATAGACCTTTAGATACAACCCAGGCAAAACTGTGGGACGAGCGCGATTTGTCTACAAGCGATCGCCGTAAAGAGCATTTAGAAATTCTCCTGTGTCAAAAAGTCCAAAAAGGAGAAGACCCTGCCTTATGCGAACAAGTTTTGAATTATCTGTACTTCTCCATATATCAACAGAGGCTCAATCGCATCGCTGTCCAAAAGGAGAAAGAAAAGTCGGTCTTTGCATCCGTACAGCAAGTGATTATTACGTCCTTTGCTATTCTAGGGATGTTTGCGTTCCTTGCCGCCGCTTCCAACAAGTCAATTGTGCGATCGCCTGGGGTAATCCCTCCAGCTATAGAACGGCAAGCCAATTAACCAAACAATCCGCTTTTTCGCCCAGTCGCAATACAACTCTTGGAGAGGCTATGCTCAGTGCAAGGGGAGCAATTGCAGATATAAAAGGATGCCATTAAAAAGCTGAGAGCTTTGTTTGATAATGCTTTCAGCTTATATTATCACTCACTTGGCATCGCTCCCGCCTAATATGCTGTGTCCTTGTCGAAAGGCAAACTGTCTTCCGGCTCAAAGTTACGCAGGTCTTGCTTCATCTGCTGACGACGTTGGACGTATGTTCTGCTAGTGCCAATCCTTTCTTGCATTTCCTGTTGACCGAAATTGATACCCATTTCAGCGTGTTTGGCTGATACTCGATTGTAGTTATCGACATCAATTTTCTTACGCCGTTCCATTTCCTCTAACCATCCAAGGCTTGTACCTTTTTTAAGCTCAGATTCAAAGTATTCCTGTTTAACAGAACCGTCAGGGTTAAACTGTGTTTTCTCTGTTGGGGTGAAGAAGTCGTATGCCGTGTAGACAGGCCAAGGTTCTGGGTCGGTTTCGTCTAGATGTTTCCACTCGTCATATTCTTCTTTCAATCTACGAGCATAGTCATCGACTGCTGCTGGATTTGAGCCAGTAGATATTTTTTGTTGCCTTACTTCATCTTTTAAGGTTCCATCTGAATTGAATTCTTTACAGTTCATATTTATCCAGCGTTTTATTCTTGACATGATTAATTCCTCACAAGATTGATAAAAATTTAACTAACTCCAAGTCTTATGACTCTTGAATTTAAACACTTTGACACGAGAATAAATCAATGGATTCATGATGACGTAGACAAAAATAATCCTGATTCAATTTTAACTGAGAAAATAGATAATACCCTATTAGAATCATATTTTCCAGATCAAGAGTTTTCTTTCGGACATATTGATGAATATAGTAAAGCAGAAGATTTACAAAATCACCCAGAAGGACATATTCTTTTATTATCTTCTAAAACCAGACTCCTCTATGGCTCTCCAGAATGTTTAGAAGTAATTGATAAATTATGTCCCGATAGAAAAGATAGAGGTGCTTATGGGTCGATTTTTCTAGGTGGTTGTAAAAATTCCATTAATGAAAAATTAAATATTTTAATTGTAAATGATATTACAGGAGAGAATGGAGGATTTATTAAAGATGAGGATGCTTTCAAGTTAGTGGGCGATTGTTATGGACAGATATCAACTCAACTTTATGATCGTTTGACCCAAACAGAGCAACAACAAAATAAAGATTATCATGTTATTCAGCATCGCTTTGGTTGGACAGAAGCTGATGGAGAAGATACCCAATATCGTTTTGGCAAAGGGACTTTACGACCATATAAGTTAGATAAAGTAGAATATTTAGACCCCAAGATTAAATCCAAAATTGACTTAATCATTCCCATATCCAGTTTTAAAGGTACAGACAAAGATAACCCCAATGGTGCTAGTAAACCCCAAATTAAGCCAGGGCTATATCAGCAAAAAATCTGGTTAGGTGAAAAATCGCAGTCAGAGCGAGGTCAGACAGCCGTATCACAACTGCTGGCATCATTCCCTCAAGGGATCAAAGATTTCGCTGAGGAGCTAGAGGCACAGGCTCAAAAACTAGCCGAAAATCAGGATGACCCAAGGATTGTTGCACAACTTTACTGTGAAAAATACGAAAAGCGTAAGGTTTTCACTGAGTCAGAGAAAACATCTTTATCAAAGCAAATTACTGAGCAAGCTGGTGATGGCTCATTAGCTAAACAATTAGAACTAGTGAGATCGAATGATGCTGATGGAGAATATGAGATAATCGATGAAAATAATGAATCTCCGAAAGATGATTTGTTGATGTATAAACTCATAAAGGCTGATTTAGTTGGGGGACATAATCAGCTTTTAGAAACTGAAAAAATTAAACAAGAACTGAGTAGATTTGTCCAAAGTGAGTGGAGAGATATAGCATTTGGGAGAACTTTAATATTTGACCGAGGAATGATTATCCCATCCAAATATCTGAAAAATGGTGAAATTTGTGTTCCTTGGATGGATGATGGTGAAAAGGTTCTTAATTTTCGTTCTCCATTCCTCAACTCTAATGGTTTATGTGTATCCACTAATAAACTTGTTGATGATAGATTAGCCCCATCTGGGGTAAATCTTAAAGGCATTATAGTAGTCAATGATGAAGATCATAAACGCATTTTAGCAAGGCTTAAAACCAATGAAGTCGCGCCAATCGAAACCGAATCAGAACGGCAAGCGCGAGATTTTGACGGTGACTGTATTGGCGTAGCACTGGCTAGTAAATATCCAAACTTCACAGCCGAAGCCGAGTACAGAAACCAGCCTGAAAATGCTTATCGTCCTACTGTTAAAGAAAAGAAACAATCATTTTATTCGGAAAATGGAAGCCAGCCTCCATTTGAAGAAATAGCTATCCACATGAGCGATAGCATCAGCGTGGGTATAATTAACAATCAAGTGACGGCACTGGAAGCATTAGAATCGGAAATTGAAGTACTAAACATTTATGGTACTTTAGAACAAAAATCAGAATATTTAGAGCAAGTATATAGCCATTATCAAAGTTTATTTGAACAGGAATATGACCAGAAGCCCAAACCAATTAGAGCAGAGTACAAACCCTTCATGCAATCTGTTGTAGCTCTAGCAGAGAATCCTAACAGAACGCCAGAGATTATTCAACAGGCGATGGATGTTAACCGTCTGATGTACCGAGAAATGATTGGTGAGGGATGTTATCAAAACCAAATAGCGGTGGATTTATTCAAAAGTGCTAAAAAACCTGAAATGGATAAAATCCGGGAGAACAGCCGCTACTTGTATCGTGATGTTAATTATATTAAAGATAAAAAGTCGCGTTCAGTTTATTTAAGCACGGGGATAACACCAAAAGGCTACTCACCAGTAGAATTATTAATTAGCCAAAGCAATAAATATTTCCAAGAATCACAGTTAGAATCGCGTCCCATCGTCCAGTTTAAAGACTTATTCAAAGGAGTAGAATTTACACCACAGCAAAAATTTGCAGCGATCGCCGCCAAATACGAATTTGATCTGAAGTTCAACGCTGCGGTTCGGATGTCCCAACGGCGTGAAACTGAGAAAGGTCCATCAGCAATCATCCAAACTCCACAGTCTTGCAAACTGGAAATTACCAATCTAACTCGTTACGGGCATCCCCTAATCTGGAAAGCCCAGACGTTGAACATTCGCTTAGATGAAATTCCAGAACAATTCAGAAGTTTTGAACGCCCCCATAAATTATTAGCAGTTGCACAGATAGATGACGAGGTTGGGTCAGATGGAAAACCCGCTTACTGCAAGCTGGGGACAGTTAGCCAACAATCTGTGACTGACCACAACCTCAAGGCGGGGATGACCATGCAGGGAGCTAAACTCCTAGAACTAAAACCAGAACTTACTAGAAGCCAAACTAAACTACTCTTTGCCTTGGCAAATGATGCAGCAGAAGCATTTTATGCGAAAATCCCAGAGTCAGAAAAACTTGCATCCGCCGCCGCCGCTTGGAATATCTGTGCATCCCGCCAAGATGAACTTGAAGTTGCAAGAAAAGAAAACGCAAACCCCCAAGCGATCGCTAAAAAAGTTTCCAATTTCGCCTTCGCTGCTTTCCCTAATGAGATTATCTCTCGCTTAGATAAATTGCAATTTACCGAACCGAAGTTAGTCACACTGAATAATGAAGCGAATCAATTTTTAGGTCGAGACTGGAATCCCACCGAAAAACACCCGATAGAAATCAGAGCTTCTCACCACCCAGTTGGGCATGAGCGCCATGTTTCCAGGCTAATGTTTGTCCAGGATAGTGACGGCGAATATAAGGAATTCGCCATGCTTGAAACCAGAACTGCACAGCTTCCCATTGGTACAAAAGCGCTCTCTTGTATGGTTGGGGTAGAACCTGCCACAGCATCAGCAACTATTGGACTACCAGGAAACGAGCCGATTGAAATTACTATCCGTGAACTCAAGAACTTCTCTTATGCAGGACTTGTTTTCAACGCCGAATCGGTCAACTTAGAATTTGGCACTGTGCCCGTGACTGACAAAACAGTGAAAATCAAACTTGATGGCAAAACTCTGGGTGAGTTAGACAGTGATTCGCTCCTTCAGTTGAAACAAATTGATTATCTCAAAAATGGTAATCCTCTAAAGTTAAAGCTCACGTCTATCTCTGAAACTGGAGATCAAGCTTTTGTCCTGGGTGAATCTCCGAATGGAAATCTCCTCAAAATTAATAAAATTAACTTTTATGATTTTTCTGGTCAGACATTCAATGATCAAGATTACCGAAAACTGACTATCGAAACCTCAGCTTCTAAAACTAGAGATGCTGTATTTTTGAATGGTGAACCCTTGGGGGTATTGCACTTCAAAAAAGACAAAGATGCGCTCAGACAGCTTGGACTGCTCAAAACCGGACAACTTACACACGCCAACGCTATTATTCAAAGTAATTTTTCTGTGATTTGCGCTCAAATTGACCCTAATACCGTTGAATATCCCCAGAGATGGACGAAGGAATTTCAGGCTTTTGGGACTCAATCAGTTAATTCTGAACAACAAGAGATGATTGAGAATAGTGCGAATATTCTACATCATATTAAAGAGCGCCCTACTTTCTTATTTTCGACAGAATCAAATAAAAAACTTGGAGTCATGGGCTTGACTGTTGACAATCACAAAGTCGAATCTGTAACTAAATGGTTAACTGCTCAAAAAGTTGAATGGCAGCAAGTACCAACAGAAGATGTTATCAGGGAAACTAAAAAAGGTCTAGCAGTATTTCACTTAGTCAGCAGTTCAATTCCCTCCAAAACTTTGTCGAACATGACCAAGAAATTTGGGTCAATTATTGAATCAGATAGTGACTATCAACAAAGAGTTAACTCCTTTGCCACACGACCACAGTTTTTGAAACCTCCATCTCAATCAGCATTGTCCCCGCCTCAACAAAGCGCTCAATTCCACCCAAACCAAGAGGTTCAAAATGTCGCCCCTCCTGTCATCAAAGGCAAACCGATTCCGATGAACTACCCTTTAATGATGCATGGCGACACTAATCCAATACTAGTAGATACTTGTATTGATGCGATGAGAGGATATGGTCGAACTCACACCACCAGAGCTTATCAACCATACAAACAGTATGGGTTTAAGGAAGGGGATATTGCTCTGGCGACAGGCATTGATAAGCAAGTCGCCTTTCGAGTGGGTAAGCAGTATCAAATCACACCTGATATGATTGCTGACCCCGTTTATCAACAGCAGTGGGCTGATATGGAAAAGCACTCACCCAAAGCATTACCAGAACTGTTCACGGGCAAAGGGAAAGTGTGGGGACTACATCTTGAACCCTTGGGGGATTATGTGGAGGGTTTTATAGTCCCGTTTCCTGAACTACAAAACAGAGCCGCACCCAACCAAGAAGTCCAACCTCAATCAGTTACCATTGATGACTTGAGAAATTGGTACAATACCGCAGATAAGTTAGGGAAGTCGGAGAATTACAAAAAACGCATTGTGGAAGTTGCCAATCAATTTAAAGCTGGTGAGCAATTATCAGCCGAAGCGTTGACAGTAATGAATCAAGATACATTTGAGCTTGAAAGAATCAGTCGGCTGACTCAAATTGCTCAAAGGATTGGCATGATCTGGGGTAAGTCTAATGAAAATGGTACTAAAATCCAAGGGAAAATTTATGACTTGGCTTTCAATACCCAGCAGAGAGATTTAACTATTTCGCAGAAAAATGGGGAGGTAATTTTAAACTTGCAATCTGGTCAGGTACAGACTAATAAACTAACTCCACAGATATTGCAAACTTTTGAGGATGTTAATACTCAAATTGATAAAATATTAGCTAAATCTCAAACACAACAAGTAGACTTACAAAGATAGATTTATCTGCCTCCGGCAAGGCAGAAGGCAGAGGGTAATTCTTGCTGGAGGAAAGAATAAGTTTTAAATTTTGCCTTTTTGCCTTGCTAAATTGGGTTTAAGCTCCCTGCTAAATCGTAGATTTAACGGTCTACAATTACTGTTATTGTCAGAATCCCCTGTAATTGAGCTTCTACCTTCTGCCTGAATTATTCATATCAAAGCCAAAGATGCATCCAATTCAAGCTTTACAGGTTCAAGCGATCGTTCCATGAATTCGTTTTCCTAGTCCCTGCTGAAACAATCAGCTTACGGCAATGCATGAGCTGATCGCTTGTGGCTTCTACAAGAAAACCACACCAAATGGGAAAAAAGTGTTTGATGACTCTTATAAAAATGCGTTAGCGTTAGCTCCTCTGAAAGAGGTTCGCCACAAATTAAGCTTACTTTCAGAGTACCGCAACCGTGCAGCAAGGTTCAAAGTTCCAGCATTGTGGGTGGATGCTTGGTGTCAAAGGTGCTTTGTATCGTTCACGGAAATGGTAAAGTGACGAAGGGTTATTCAGCGAGATGCGACAAGTCTATGAGACACTTACAACACATGAGATTTTAGTCAAAGATTGTGTCGGTTACATTAATCGTGTACTATTATATTAGTACAAATATACTGTAGTCTACGATGAGCAAGCCAAAAAGTGTTAAAGATTGCAAAAAAAGCAACTATAATTAAGCGATAGAAATATTCTATAAAATCTTTATATTTTATTAAATAAAAAGGATTATGAATCTTTATATACATTTATATTTGTTCATTAATTAGATTATTTTGTGGCAGTAAACAGAGAGAAAGGTCATGTTGGATAAACTAATAAAATATTTTGTCTACGCGACAAAAGGGTATATTACAAAAACACAACTGATCAAGTTTTTGTATTTAGCTGATCTTTACTCTGTTAAGTGGACAGGAAAGCAGCTGACTGATCTAGATTGGTGTTATTATCAATTTGGCCCTTGGAATGAGGGTATAGATGCTGCTTTAAATGAAATGAATGGGAAAGAGATTATTCAAGAGTCTCAGTATAATGCAACATATATTAGACCTGTGAATCAAGCTGCTCAGGCAGATGATTTGGACATACCTCTCAGTATTAAGTTTGTACTGGATAATATTCGGAGAGAGTGGGCTGGCTCAGATAAACTGAATCAGTTACTAGAGTATGTATATAGCACTGCTCCAATGCTGGAAGCAAAAAATACCCATAGACCAGAAGAAAAAGCTAGACTTAACCTACAAGCAGAAAGAGAAAAATTAGTCAGTGAATTAGGATTGTAAAGTGGCTGGACAAAGACCTAGACAAGGTTGGATCTATTCCATAAATCCCTATAGGGTATCTCTTCGTTGCAAACTGGGTCATGTCCATATTTATAATTTAGATGAGCCAGGTGAAGTAGAATGTCAAACTTGCACTGAGAATATTAATTCAAGTAGGGTTTTCAGAGGGATACATCCTTATATCATCTGGACAAGCGATCAATTTCAAGATGAATCTGGATATATAGCAACGTTTTGCGTTATTCCCCTGACTTCCCAAGGAACATTTAACGGTTTACCAACCACATATCCAATTAACTCTACAAGTAGAAATGGTCTTGATAAAAGTTCATACGCTTTAGTTCATCAAATATGTACTGTTGATGCTAATTGCTTTAAAGATTCATCGGCCAATTGGTTAGATAGAATTGGACAATTAGATAAACCAGATAAAGACGCTGTAGAAGAACGGTTAAAGTATTTTTTGAATATTCAAGAAAATCCTAGTGATGACTGGTTTGCTCAAAATGCGTCTCCAGAATTTTTAAAAAAAGTCTTTGATTATTTACCCGAAGAAACCAAAAGTTTAGTTATAGAAGAATTAATAGACAATTTAGGTTCATAATACATAGATATTTATCACTGACAACTGTTGTGTAACCGTTTCTCCAATTCCTTACCTTCAACCTAACATACAAATATTCTTAACTTCGATGCCTGAATTACTACAAATCAGGCAATCTCCGCACTGCTGACTCAATGAATCATTTTGGCTTATCCGAGATTCGTTGAGCCAAGAACATTTAGCTTGGTCAGTGCAAAGTGCGATCGCTGCTGGTCTGAAAGTCTAAACCTGGATTTCTGACTTGTGAGAAATCCAAGGGGTGTGGGAGGTGTGGGAGGATGGGGAAGAAGTCTTACCCCCCACACTCCCCACACTCCTCTTCCCCTGAAGCCTACACTATGCGTGAGAAATTCGGGTAAAGTCTACTGCATGTAAAGTATGGTAGATAATAGGTATTTAAGCCCACCTATGCTTTACATGGGGTATTTATTGGCTAGGCGATCGCCGCGAGCGAGAAACCTTTGAGCAATAATCGCTTCAATTCGTCTTAGGTTAGTCCAATGCTCGATTACGTTAGTGCAGGAATTGCGTTTTACATCACAATGCTTCCCGTACAAGAGTGGATATTGGAATTCCGTCTTGGTTATCTCGGTCGCTACTGGAGCCTGATAAGTGTTGCTGGCTTATTCATTGGCTTTTTGCTCTGTGCGCTGATATTTGTGCCATTGATCATTAATATGACGCTAGATCCGTTCAAATATCCAGATCATTTGGTCATGAGCGGGATCGCCTCTGTCATTTTGGGTGCAATACTCTGGCTGGGACAGTGGCTAATACTGCGGCAGACTGAGTTGACACCAAGAATTTTTGCGCTCATCAATACAGTAGTTGGAATTTCTGTTTTCTCTGTGCTGGTATGGTTCAATCAAAAAAGTTTGCAGTGGAGCGGTGGCCCGATTGAAGGCTGGAGAACCGGACTCATCTTTCTAATGGGTGGTACCTGTACCGGAGCCGCGACGGGTAAGGCTTTGGATTTTTTATGAAATTATCAGACTTATCAGCAGAAAGCCTAGAAAAAATTAAGGCAGTTAGATGGGATAGGATTATTGAAAAACATGAAGGGCCAGAGGATTGGGAATCAGTTCTCAGATATGAACAGCCAGAATTTTTGTCAGTTCAAGGATGTCCGATATTATTACCTGTAGATAAATCACATCATCCTAATATCACCATAATCCGGTGTATCTGGAGTATGGATAACAACTCTGTAACTGTTTTTCTGTCTGATACTACCTATGAAGATGATCCTTTTTTCTCTGGATTTATGGCGGTATGCGATCGCTTGAAGGGAGAGGAATTTTTTTTAGCAGTTTTATACCATGAATGGTTTATTATTGAAAGAGCAGGAGTTTTTGAATAATCCTGTTACGTTAGGATTTTCAAATATTATTCAATAATAATTATTTTACTATCTAATTAACTCTGACAACATTTGCTCAAGAATATCTTCCATAATTGACTCGTCCGTGGAGCGTAAAGAAACTGGGCCATCAAGAAATTCTTGAATAGTGATTTTCTTTTCTTTAAAGCCTTTAACAAAATCTCGAATATCAGAAATAACGCTAATTTGATTGTCAATTGTTTCTACCATATCAGTCATAGCGTCAATACCTTTCTGTGCGCTTTTTCTTGATCTGTTTGAGTAGTGATTGATGGTGAAAATTCGCTCCCATCTTGCAGAAATTGGGCTGGATGATTACAAATCTGCTTCAATTTCATCAGGGTTGAAAGAATCAATCCTTTGCGTTGAATTCCCTCTGCTGATTGCAATTGTTTTTCCACATCTAGTACCACCACTTCATAAAGCGATGCTTGCTCTTTGGTCAGGTTGGTGTAGAGTTTTTGTTCCACTTTATCTGGCAAATCATTAATAATAGACTGGTCAGTTTTTAACCTTCGCAGAATTAGAGGTTCTACCAGTTTTTTCAAGGTGGCAGATTTCACGCGGTCATTGTCTTTTTGAATCGGAATCTCGAAGATTTTCCGAAACTGGGCTTCTTTACCCAAGTAACCAGGATTGAGAAAATTAAAAATTGACCATAAATCCAGTAAGCGGTTCTCTACAGGAGTGCCTGTCAATGCCAGTCGGTGTTTAGCTCTTAATTTTAAAATAGCTTTAGTTTGGGCAGCTTTTGGATTTTTAATATTTTGTGCCTCATCCAGTACTAAACGTTGCCACTCGATGCTGCTCAATAACTTTTCATCTTTGCGAACTAGAGTAAAGGAGCTAATTATCACATCGTTTTGTTGACAAGCAGCTTTGAAATCAGCTAGATTTTGCAGCCTAGTGCTACCATGATGCACCATAGTTTTTAAATGAGGTGCAAATTTGGCAATTTCTTTCTGCCAGTTGCCGACAACAGAAGTCGGGGCAATTAATAGTGTGGGCAGGGTAGATAAAGAAGTAATCTTTTCTCCTACTTTCAGAGCTTCATGTAACTCCTTCTCTTGCACTAATCGGGCAATCACCTGCACGGATTTACCTAAACCCATATCGTCTGCCAAACAGCCATTTAATCCCAAATTTTCCAGATATTGTAGCCAGGAAACACCACGCTTTTGATATTCTCGGAGTGTGCCTTGCAGATTATCAAGTTCAGAAATTGGTTCTAGGCGACTTTTATCTTGTAGCTTTGCTATCATCTCTGACAAAGCTTCGTCATGTTCAATTTCCCATTCTGATCCCAATTCAGCACTGCGTTGTAGAAACTCCAGTAAGGTCATCTTGGGTTGTTCTTCACCGTGGGACTGCCAAAATTCGAGTAACTGCTGCATTTTATCCCGGTCTAATTCCATCCATTGACCGCGAAAATGCACTAGGGGAGTTTTAGCATTAATCAGTTGTTCCCATTCAATAGGTGTGACAGTTTGCTCCCCAATTGCCAACTCATACTGATACTCCACCAGTGAGTCTAAGCCAAAATAGCTTTTTGTTTCCCCTTTCGTTGCAGCAAGTTTGCTACCCGATGCTTTGAGACGAATTTTGGCGCGACGACGACCAGTGGGAGTATACCAAGCAGGTACAATTACTTTGAATCCTGAGTCTTCTAACACCCAAGCACTTTCAGTCAGGAAGTCAAATGCTTCATCTAAGCTAAGTTGCATTGCGATTGGACTCGCTGTTTCCAACCCAAGCCATAGTTTGGGATACATCCTGGCGGCATAACCCAGATTCAGCAGTAAATTTGTTTCAAAATTTTTACCAAAATCTTTATGTACAGCAGTTTTGGAAAATTGATTCATTGTCCAGTAGTCTGCTAACGCTAACTTGAAGGATGGATCTTGTTTACTGGCTACTAGAAATTGAATTTGCCAATTGTCTATTTGTTCATTATCAGGAGAATGTAACTGGAAGCATAGATGAAAAGGTGAATCAGCTTGAGTGCGGGTAATTTTAGTTTTCCACACCAACCATTGCTGATATTCCTTGAGGGCAGTATTTGTTGTTAGTGGATTATGCTGACTAGGATAAAAGCAAGATTCAATTAGAGAATCAGCAATTTGTTTGTCAAAAGCGGCTGTAGATGGAGTGTGAGTCACTAAATCATCAAGTACATATTCGGAAAAGTGACGCAATAGTGTTTCTCGATCAAAAAACTCAATAGGATAACTAACTGTTGCTTTACCTGCCACACATATTAGTGGCATATAGTCAATATATTTAAGAATATTTGCTTCATATTGTTCGGAAATAATTTCCCAGGTGGCATAAATTTCAAATGCTGCTTTATCAGTCTTGCTTTTGCCTTTTTTCTTCGGATTTTCCGATGATAACTGTCGATATTTTAGTGCGGGAATAAATTGGTCTTTGAGGATTACTTGTTTAAAACTTTGAGTGTAATGATACCAAAATAATAAATCTGAACCAATTTGAAACTTCTCCGCATTATATATTGCTAAAAAATGGATATCTTTAAGTAGTTTGATAATATTAAGTGCTGTGACATTTTTTGTAGATACTACTGTTTCATAACAATCTACCTGCCAGTATTGCAATTCTTCATAGCTGTCAGTCAACTCGATTTCTAAATACTTGGTTAATTCTGGTGAAGGTAGGGGCTGATTATTGGTGGTTGGTAAGGCAAAGTATTTAGGAGATATGCGTTGGACAAATTGAGTATTGTGTTCTTTAATTCCCAATTCCTGTACTAAAAAGGCGATTAATTCGGATTTAACCAAATGTCCAGGATGAATTTTTTGACTATTGGTGTGACTTTTTTGGGATAATTGAGTTTCTACCCACAAGTAAAAAGACCCTGACTGAATAAAGTCAGTTTCCTCGTTTGGTATCCAGGTGCCATGAAGTATTCTCATAGTTATAATGCCTCTGGATTGTTTGGAAATTCACGCGCCTTAGAATTACTTTAGCAAACAGAGGTGCTAGAACTATTTTCTTTATGCAAAAGAAAGCGATGACGCTATCGTGCGATCGCTTGTTCAGAAATCAGACATAAATCCTACATTTTGGCTACAAATCAAAATCAAGACTGAATGTTTCACCATCAGAATCTTCTTCTTCCTCCTCTGCAAATGGAGTTGCAGTCCTTGAAGAGAGTTTTTTATCTTCAGTATTAATTGGCGTGAAAGCTACTTGTTGTGTGGGAAATGCACCCTTCCTGAAAGCAAAATAGCAATCAATGATAAAGTAGAGCGTCTCCAGGTAACTCTTGCCTAATTGCTGTGATTCGGCAAATATCCGCTCTCGGTAGCTATCTTTGATCCGAACTTTTTCTGGGGTTAAGTCAAGTTTGTCTGCCATTGCGATCACTTAATAGATGTAGATGCTGGATTCTTGCTGCTAATGGCTTTTGCCATCTCTAAAAGCCCAAAGACATTGGTTTCCACCGGATTGTCGAGAATCTTGAAACCGTTCTTCTCTAACAACTTTTTAAATCCTGGTAACAGACAGCCTCCACCAATGGCCCAGATTTCATCCCCTTGGTGCTTGGCATCCAATGTAAGATTCACCACTTTCTTCAAGTATTTTTCATACCAATCTTTTAAAGAAGCACTGTATATATCTTTGATATCAATATCACGGCTGTACCTGGTATGCCCCATTTCCAGACAAAATCGGATCTTGGAAGCATCCCCAATTTTTCCGCCATTTAAATGTTTCATTTTTTGTGAGATATCATCGATGAGAACTTCTACACCGATGGGGTAAGCAGTGTGAACTTCTCGCTGACCCCGGTTATAACGAGAATACAGGGTTGTTCCATTGCCAAAGTCTAAAATGGTTAATTTTTTTGGTAGTGGATGCCCAAATAATGCACCCATACCCTCTAGTACAACTTTCAGCACTTCTACTTTCACGTCAGATTGTTTGCCAGCAAGTATTGGCTGATATTCTCCATTGAGTACTTTTTGTAGTTCTGATGCCAGACCAACATCATGTAAACTGACAACTAATTTTAAGTGCCAAGCCTTACGGTGTGGGAGATGTGCCAATGCACCCAATAAAGTCAATAATGCGTTGTTGACTTTGTTTTCATTATTATCGGTATTCCGGTCGAAATAATTCCCTGTCCGGTAAGCAGACTCTCCAACAGTATAAGCACTACCGTTAAAAACTACACGCCCTGGAACATCTTCCATCTCGGCATTAGTTATATAGCTGGGGACACGAACTACTTCAAACCCTTCGACTAAAAGTTTAAGGCTTCCGTAACCGTTATCGAAACCCGCAGAAAAAATTTTTTGCAACGTGTGAATGTTTGACATAAATACAAAGGTAATACACTTTGAGAAAGTGAAAATTATCTGTTGAAGTGATCTGCAAGAGCAAGAGAAAGAAGATTGAAGAAGAATTCAGAAGTCAGAATTCAGGAGTCAGAATAAATCAGTCGCGGGTCTGAATCCCCGACTGATTGAAACCACCAAATCGTAGATTTGGTGGGGGTCTTAAACCCGGTTATTCATCCGCCAGTCGCACAGAATTCAATTCTGAATTCTGGCTCCTGACTCCTGAATTCTGTTTGATAAAATAACTTCCCCTTTTTTGCCTAATCTCAAGAGCTTATCATAACCCCTTGGGGGCTAAATGGGGTACAAAATGTTAATCAGTCAAATATACCCCATTTAGCACCTATATACACCCTATATAGGGGTCAAAATCTCACCAAAGTCTTGAACTATTGTTGGGGTATATATAGCCCCCATATAGCCCCCAATAGGAATTTTTGAAATCTTTTTTATCAACGCAGCAGAAATTAAATTAGATCATCGTTGACTCTTTGATTTATACTTTAATGTCAATTTTTTGTTGAAAAGCAATTCAGTTTTGATCTTTAACTTCTTGTTGACTATGTAACGAGTGCGTTATCACTTGCTTACAGGTTCAGCTTTCTCAACTGAATTATCATTTACACCCAAAGTCAATTCCAAAGGAGTTCTTTGGGGGTAAGCTTTTACTACTTGTCGATAAACATCATAATTAGTAGGTAGTGCCTTCTGTAAATTACCCACTCCGTAGGTCAGTTTGTACTGAACATCTTTCATCAATTCAGGTTTGCCTGCCTCTTCTTGAGATTTTTTGCGTTGTTCAACTTCATCAACACTTGGTCGTGGCGGTACAGTAGGCCACCATAGCCCTTTGTCATCTGGGCCAACAACTGCTCCTGCCGGTTTCAATCCATTCCTATTCAACATTGAAGTATTCGCAAAGATTTCAATGCGTGGCTGTGGTTGGCTAGTTAGATCATTGGCATACTTGACTTGCCAGGTGTAACTGGTGAGTGCTGTAGCTTCATACTGTTCAGCAGTAGTAGTGCTGCAACTAGTTAGTATCAGTGCCGTTAGTGCAGTTATTAAGGGTACAATTTTCAACTTTTGCATTATCAATCGTAAATATCTCTTACTAATCACTCTTGAAGAGGGAGTGTGCCATCATTGCTGCCAAGGAGAAGGAATCGCTGTTGTTGAAAGCACTTCCCTTGCTTGCAGCCTAATTGCTGTTTGCTCACAGTTGGGGCATTTTACTTTTGTGAAAATTACTGAAGGTCGTCCTTTGTACTCGCCTATTACGGGTTCCCCGGTGTACTCGCTGATTATCCCCTGCTTGCAGTGATAGCACTCGAATATCACACGCCCTACCTCCGAGTTGCAATCCAGAAATTGCATGTGCTGACAGGGTTCCGGCGGTAATTCTGGTTCTTCGGGGCGGTCTTGAAAGGGTATATGAGGTTTGGTTGCTGGTGGTGAATCTATTTTTTTCTTGTTGCGCTTGCCAGTCACCTGCGGCTGAATTTTTGGCGGCTCTACTGGTTTTTCATTGACAGGCTGCGGCTCAGTTGTGAATTCTTCCGGCAACTTGTCATCAGCCGGGGTAGGGCTAAATTTGGAAATTTGACCGTTGAGCTTTGGCTCTTGTTTCTCTGGTGTTTTAGATGGACGCTCGGTAGATTTCATTAGTCTTTCTGTCAGAGGGGTTACTTGTATTCGTTTTGTTTAACCAAAACGTTTTGGTTAACTTTATTTTCATTCTTTTTTTAGAATCAGTGATAACATCAAGCCATATATTTTGGTTAATTGAGTTATTTCGGTAATTGTAAAGCCGTCCTGCAAGGACGGGGTTTCAGACCCAGAGGTTTCTATGAAGACTAATACAATTGTTGCAAAGTGAGAATTGCTCCTATGGTAAAATCCAAGCCTACGAAGACTACGACCAAATCTGAAAAGCTTCCTAAAATTTTGGCATTTGCTAACCAGAAAGGTGGAGCAGGGAAATCAACAGGAGCAGTTCATGCTGTTGATTGGTTTACCCAGATGGGGCATTCCACTATTTTAGTTGATGCAGATGGGCAGGAAAGCTCATCAAGTTGGTTGAAGGATCTGAACTTACCTTGTAAGGTCATTGGTGATCCAGAGGTTTTATTTGACGAACTTCCAAAGTTAGCAGAGTTTTATGATGTTGTAATTGTTGATGGCCCAGGAAATGCAAGTGAGGTGACAAAAGCAATTTTGATCCGTTCTAATTTAGTACTTATTCCTTGCAGGGACTCCATGATCGATTTAGCAAGTACAGGCAAAATTGTACAATTTGTGCGTCAAGCAAAGGAAATTCGAGGAGGGCTACCGATAGCAGCGATTTATCTGAATGCAGTAAAAGACAACACTATTTTGTTACGAGAAGCTAGAGAAGCTTTGCAAAGCGGTATTATACCTTTGCTTAATACTACCCTTCCTGACCGTCAATGTATTAAGGATGCACCTGGACAAGGTAGTACAGTGTTTCGTATGAAGGGAGAAGCTCCTAAAGCGGCGGCAAGTGCTTACGTCAAAATCCTAACAGAAGCTTTGAAGTTATTTGAATCAGAATCATGACTCGACGAAAACTCAAGGATAATATTGCTAACAATGAAGAACTGAATTTTGTCTTTGGACAAGCCACTACTCAGGAAATTGTACAAATAGCGGAAATAGCTCAAGAACAAATCATTCCGCACAGCGCAATTGTTTGTACATTCACATTTATTCCAGATGGCAAACCAGTTCGGCATTACTATGATTTAGAAGATCTACAACAATGGGCGCTAAATGATATTCAACCCAATGGAATTCGTTCTCCTCTATGGGTACGCCCCCATCCCACTCAATCTGAAAAATATGAGTTGGTTGCAGGACTTCGGCGATTAAAAGCAGCAGCGATACTAAAATTGGAACAGATACCAGTCAAGGTTTTTGATTGGGATGATCATACAGCTTTTTATGCTGCGATATCAGAAAATACAAATCGTCGTGACTTCAGTGCTTTAGAGGAATTAGACAACACCTTGCGAGTGCTTGAAATTCAACTGGGCTATGAAACTGAGCAAGTTGTTAGTTTTCTTTACCGAATGAACAACGCAACAAAAAATACTGTTAACCAAAACGTTTTGGTTAGTCAAGAAGCTGAACTTGTTCAACAGGTATTTAATTCATTCGGGCGAATTACTTGGCAATCATTCGTTGCAACTCGACTTCCCTTATTTAAAAAACCAGTAGAGATATTGAATGCTATTCGTCAAGGTAAAATTCATTACACTAAAGGAATTCTGATTGCTAGTGTCAAAGACAAAGATAGCAGGCAAAAAGTTTTAGAAGAAGCTATCAATAATTTCCTTAGCCTTTCTGAAATCAAGCAACGAGTTAAAGCATTGAATGGTAGTAAAAAAGCACTGTCCGAGTCCGAACCTGTAAGCCTGAAACAACGCTTAACTAACACGATTGAGGTGGCAAAGAAAAACAAGATGCTTTGGAGTGATCCGAAAAAAACTCAACAGCTAGAAAATCTGCTTAGTCAGCTTGAAGCGATTGTCAAAAATTGAAAATAGAACTGGACTTAAGAGTAAGACAAGAGCAATAAATTCTTACTTTCTAAATAAGCGAGAGTTTATTACAGGTAGATTCAAGTCGCACAACCAAAAAATATAAATGGTTGTGAGTGATTGGAGATAAATTAAAAGACAAAAGGAAAGTTCCAAGGAATAATTGTAATAAATGATACAGAAATTAACATTACGTGCCGTACCATTAATAAGTTTAGCCTGTATAAAATAATATCATTATAGAGTTTACCTCTTGGCAACTTAACTCAATTCGTTTTGTAATAAAGGGTAAATATAGCAGTAGCTGATATTAGGGGCAAAATGGGTTGAAAGTATTATTGTATAAGCTTTTTAGCTATCACTTTTAGATAAATCATTCAAGTCATGTTTTCTCCTTGTTAGACAAGCCTGTAACGAAAGAATAAGGACTTTAGTTTTGTTATTGGCATACTACAAACCTCGGATTTAGGTAAATTTGTACTATTTTGCCTCTAATGTCAGCTACGCTATATCTGCCCCGTGTTGGAGGAGTTGGTACAATGATTGACCATGACAGGCTTTTCAAAGAATTAATATCTACATTTTTTGTTGAATTTCTCGATTTATTCCTGCCTCAAGTAGCCAGCCAAATAGAACGCGATTCTATCCAGTTTTTACCCCAAGATGTATTTACTGATGTCACATCTGGCGAAAAGAAAGAAATTGATTTACTGGCGCAGGTGCGTTATCAGCAACAAAAAACTTATTTTTTAATTCACGTTGAAAATCAGTCTTATACTGAGTCAGAATTTGCCAAGCGGATGTTTAAGTATTTTGCACGCTTGCATGAAAAATATGATTTACCAATTTATCCAGTTGTAATTTTCTCCTTCGATGAACCAAAACGTGCTGAATCCCAAAATTATCGTGTCACGTTCGGCGAGTTAAAGGTGCTGGAATTTCAGTTTGCAGCAATTCAATTAAATCGTCTGAGTTGGCGGGATTTTCTAACGCAGCCAAATCCGGTGGCAGCGGCGTTGATGGCGAAGATGAATATTGCGGTGTCAGAACGTCCGCAGGTGAAGGCGGAATGTTTGCGGTTACTGACAACTTTAAGGTTAGATCCAGCACGAATGCAATTAATTTCGGGGTTTGTTGATACTTATTTGCGGCTTGATGATACTGAGAAGCAGGTTTTTCAAGCGGTGATTAGTAGAATGGGACTAGATGAACGGGAGGAAGTTATGCAGATTGTAACAAGTTGGCAACAAGAAGGTGTGGAAATCGAAAGAAGGGAAACAATTTCGACGCTTTTAAAAGTACGTTTTGGAAATTTAGATAGTGAGTTAGAAGCAATTATTCCTCAGTTAATGCAGTTATCTAAGGAAGAATATCTTGGCTTACTTTTACAGGCTGATCGTGAAGAATTATTATCGCGGTTTCAAAGGTAATCGTAATTGAATAAAAGCGGGTGTGCTATTTAGTACAATTACTAATCTTTTTTGCTATTTCAGTTCAACTCAACATTATGACTGCTAATATGGTGTCCATTATGTGATGGCTCATGTTTCCTGTGAAGTAATCGTTCCCTCTCTAAAATCAGAACTTCTAGCTCACTGGCAGGTTCTTCTGAAAGTGGAAATATCTCCTCCCCCGTCTTTAGATTACCTTGACAAATCGTCCGCTTACCTTCATTTCGGACAATAAAATCACACTTGTGTTTGAGCGAAAATAAGCTGATGTATTTATTAGATACATCAGCTTTTGACGCTTTTGACTTATCCCAAGATTTCAATCACAGCCGCTAGAATAGCTGGGGCTTTGTCTGAAACCGGAATGAATACCCGCTTTTGCCAGTTGATGATCTCGGTGAAGCAACCCACAGCTAAGAGTCGCTCTGCCAGTGAGATAGCATTAACCAGTTCTATGCGAGGTTCATTAGCAACGAAAGACCGCCGCAGCGTAATTCCTCCTGGTAGTTGCTGTGTATATCTCTGATTCAGTACCAGCTTCACAAGTTCTTCTGGACAAAGCACCTGATTTCTTAGTCCGAGTTGTTCGCGCACGGTTTGAATGTCGTGAGCATTCACCACCCGACCGAGTATCTTTTGTCCATCGGCAGTTTGTAGTCGGAATACTCGACTACTGTGCTGTGGCAGGATTTTCCAGATAGGCAATAGAATACCAGTTACCAAATGCAGGTAATCGGTTGTGAACTTGGGTAATTCGTTTACTTCAGTAGACCAAGCAGCAGTAAACGCATCAATAGAAACTTGCCCCCAAGTGGAAGATTCCAAGTCTTGGACTGGTAGGCGAGTTTCTTTCTGTGGACGAATCAGCAAAACTCTTGGGACAACACCACCATCAGCGTCGTAGATGCTATGCGTCGGAATTGACACAGCAGCATTACCCGACTTGGAGTTGATCATGAGCCTTCCAAGATAATGAGTGGCGAACTCTAACATCTCAATAGCAGTTTTAATGTGGTTCTTCTGAGTGCGTTCCACTTTCAAGTAATTGGTGACGCTACCAGTTTGAGCATGAGTGTACACAGCTTCCTGGCTCTCAACAGCAAAGCGTTCAGCCCGTAAAGTTTCCACACCCATCTCATAGACACCATTAGCGATCGCTGCCTCAATCTGTTGACTTAGCAACAACTCAAAACGCTCGAAAATGATGTTTTGCATATCGATGCGTAAAGCCAGCAGCCGATTAAGGAATTGCCGCAATGGGGGCAAGTCGATTTTCATCCCGCCTTCATGAGAGGTTAAGCACAATCCAGTCATTTGCTCAAACTTTCCTAAAGGGACTTCATAAAATCGACCTTGGAATATCTGCTTGAACAGTTCATACAGTGCATATTCGGCGTAGTTTGACTCAAGGTTATCTTTGTTTGAAAATATTCCGTTACCTCCGGTTTGCCTTTGCCCCCTTGTGAGTGCGCCCAAGCTATCTAGCCTTCGAGCGATGGTTGAGATAAAGCGGCGTTCACCGATGACGTTAGTGGTAACAGGTCTGAACACGGGTGCTGATGCTTGGTTGGTGCGGTGCGATCGCCCAAGTCCTTGGATGGCATTGTCTGCTCTCCAGCCGGCTTCTAACAAATAATGCGATCGCCGCCGACGATTCGCAGCATTTAGATCAGCATGATAACTTCTGCCTGTCGCACCAGCGTCACTGAAGATGAGGATTTGTTTGTCACCCTGCATGAATGCAGCAGTTTCAGCAATATTCGCGCCACTACCCCGTGAATCAACGAACAAACGTCCAGATTCATCTTTCAGAACTCGTTTGCTACGACCTGTAACTTCGGCAATTTGCTTGTGACCAAAATGCCACAGCAATTGTTCTAATGCACCAGGGATTGGATCAAGACATGCTAACTTATCGACTAAGGCATCTCTCAAAGCTACAGCTTCTTGGGAAATAACTGGAGAACCATCGGCATCAAAGACTGGCTCGGATCTTTCTTCCCGCTTATAAAAACTTGGACAAAATTACCCACAGTAGGCAAAATTGTACAAAGGGAACTTAGCGGTATATGTTCCAAGAAATCGTCTTTAGTGCCGTAGCTTGCTTTTGCCAGATGGCTCTGACAATCGCTTGACCAAAGACCCCCAGTTAGAGATAGCATAGAAGTTGTGACGCTTGATGCTAGATTTCCGAATTAATTTATTTAGTTGGTTCCAGAGGCTCCATACGTGCTTTCCATCCTTCACGGAGAGATAGGCGGTTATCAGTAAACCAAAAAGTTTTTAAAATAAGAGCGATTACTAGAAGACTTGTAGCTTATGATACTTATAAATACAGAATATTCCCACTAGCAGACATAGTATAGATTATGATTACTTATGATTAGCTAGCCGAAAAGGGTCAATATTAACCTGATGGAATATAGATGCTTTCAACGACTTGATATTTCTGCTCAATAGCTTGAGATAAAAAGGCTAACATCTGTTTTAGCGCAAAAAGTATGCGATAAATTAATCGGCTACCTTTCCTTTTACGACTGATTCTGAGCCAAAGTAGATTTACCCAAATATTAACTAAAAGAAAAGATATACCCACAAATAGTAATCTCAAAACTGGATTTTTATTATTTGTTCTAATTCGACAAATATTCTTCAGACGATAACTAGTTTCAATCCCAAATCGTTTTCGATAATCTTGATAAATATAATCTAAATTTGTTCTTACCTTGTGAGTGACATAAACAAAGTATTGAACTCCACGCTGATTACGCTTTCCCTTCCTATACTTACAAATAATCCATAAATCAAATGTAACTGAATCATCTTTATCTCTTGTTATTGTATAAGTAGTTTTATAACTTTTCCTGCCCTTGAGAAATTGCTTTATTCCTCCCTTTTTTCCCGTTTTGATGGCAGGCATAAGAAAGGGAATATCTAATGCCTGTAACCATCGGATTACAGGAGTATTAAAAAAACCTCTATCTAAATAGAGTTTCTTCACATTTATTTTAAGAGAGTCAAGTTCTGCTAATAAATAAGTAATCAGAGCGACACTAGTATCTGATTGACGAACACCCCTTATTGCAAGGGTTACACGCTTATTCTTAGTAATCACATATAAAGTTGCATAGGCGTAAAATGAATGAGTACCAGCTTTGGCTTGACTTCGATATATGTATGCTGATTCCTCTGATGTTGGCTTACCATAATAACAAATTAAATTTAAATCAATCGCTATTTTTAAAGAGCCTTTTTTCAATCCTAAAGGAATTCGACTTTTCAGCGCTTGATTTATTTGCGCCTCTAATTCCTCAAAATTGTTGATTTTATTGAGATGATATCTAATATCATTAGCTGTGGGAACGTTCTTTAATAATTTGGCTGTATTTTCAATACTATCTCCACTACTAGCTGCCTTAATTAGAATTTCAAATAAAGTTTGCTGGTCACATCCCCCCTGAGTTTCAATGGAAAAATTTTCTACTAAACACTCAATAACCTCATCAAGGGTTTCTGAGGCGGTTATTGCCAGTTCTTCTGATGAAACGCTCAATTTTTTCAGTCAATATGCTACACACTACTCTCATCATTTCATTTTTGGAAATCTTTCAGGATTCTATAAGGATCATTTATATATTTAGTATTATATAGCACTTTAAAATACGTAGGCTGAATTAGCGATCGCTCTTTGGGAAAAACTTTTTGGTTTACTGTAAATATCATGCAAGGCATAGTGGCAAACTATTTTCTTTCCTTGGACAAGGGACAGAAACTCTGTAAGCAGAGTTTTGAGACTTTTAAGGTTAGGCAGATTCTTGTTGTGATTGGGATAATCACTAGAAAACCCCTCATAGATCAACCGTCCTTGACTATCCACTATCGCCAATTCACTTAATTCCGGTTTCCCCTCAGTGTCTAAAACTACAAAGTCCATATAACCCTGACTACGAGTAAGCTATAGCAAAATTAACACAGGTATTTTAAAATGGGTATAATTTGTATCACTTAAATAAGTAAGATCGGAAAATATCAGTAGATAACCTGACAAGTATCAATGTCTTTCAATGGTCGCAGTCAGTATTGATGCGATGAAAATTTTCCACAGCGATCGCAATCTTACTTTGATCAAGGTAAGCTAACTGTAATTTGATTTTTTAACGTTGACCCAAAAGTATGCTGGCTGGTGCTGCTTTAAGAAAAACAGGTGAAGGTTGGGAGTTTGCGTCCGAAGCTGCCTTAGAAAATTTTATTTGGGAGAATCTACAGCAATTATTAAGTTTTACACCTCTCAAACGGCAGTATGCGGCTAAGGGCGAATTCTGCGATATCTTAGCTTTGAACGAGAGCAAACAGTTAGTTATTTTAGAACTAAAAAATGCTGAAGATAGATATGTTATCCAGCAGCTAACCCGTTATTATGATAATTTGCTAGATGAGCGACTTTTTTGTGAACAAATAGACTATCACCAACCAGTTAAACTGATAGCTGCCGCACCTTCATTCCACAGACATAATCTGATTGATTGCAAGTATAATCTGCTCAAAATTGATTTATTGCAGATTCAAGTACTCAAAGACAATCAACAGTTCCAGTTGTGTTTGCAAGACATCAGCACTAATCAAACTTGGTCAATTCCTATTTCCTATCAAGAGCTAAATTTCAGTAGTACAAAACATAGCATTTCAGAAACACCACAATTGCTTTTAGATTGGCTTGGTGCTTGTTCAGCAGAGGAACAGCAAGCAATTCTTAAGCTTCGAGAGAAAATTTTGAGCTTTGATGAGCGAATCAAGGAACAAATTGAGAGTAGAAATACTATCAGGTATGGCAAGGGTAAATCGAAACCTGTGGCTGAATTTTGCTATCAAAGGGCATCTCATAAACCAGTTGTATTTTTCTGGTTGCCAACTCCTAACTCACGGCAAAAAGAAGTAATTGGTCGGTTACGGCTATGGCTAGAAAGTGAAATAGTTACTCATCTAGGTCATGTCCCAGAAGGTTTTGGGCGAATGAAACTTCAATCCGAATGGGATGCCATACCACGAGAAAAACGTCCTAGAAATTTATATTGGAGTCTTTCTCATAAATCATTTATGCCCGTCCCAATTTCTCAAGGTTACAACGATGTTTCTAACTCTTTAGAATCACTAGCAGATTTAGCACTAACCAAATGGCTTACTAGAATTTAGCTAATTTACAAATCAATATGAGCATGATTTCAATACTTACTAATCAATGATTACTGTTATTGTTATGTTTTTAATAATCAGCACTCTATTTTTACAACTAATACTAGATCACACATAAACAAAGGTGAGACAATTGGACTGCAACGATAACTGCTAAAACCCAAAGTAATGAATGATGTGCCTAAAATTAAAGATGAAGTTTGCCGCACAGCACTGATAATGGCAACTAAACGTGCAATAGAAGCTGACAGACCAGACCACCTGTTTGATGATCCATTAGCCACACAGTTAGCTGGAGAGACAGGGCAAGCTTGGCGGGAGAAATGGGAACAGGAGGATAGCAATAATCTCCTTGGTAGTGCGCTTCGGATTCAGTTTGTTGCAGTCCGTACCCGCTTCTTTGATGACTTCATCTTGTCTGTGTTGCCCGAAGCTAAACAGTTAGTCTTTCTAGGAGTCGGGTTAGACACAAGAGCATTTCGTCTGTCCTTCCCACCACAAAATCGTTTGTACGAATTAGATTTACTAGAATTAATCCAGTACAGAGAAGCAATCCTACAAGATAAACCTGCCAAGTGCCATCGTCAGGCGATCGCTGCTGATCTAACGCAACCTTGGTCACATCTGCTTTTGCAAAAAGGCTTTGAGGTTGAAGCCCCAACACTTTGGCTAATGGAAGGACTATTAATGTACCTGAATGAAGTGGAAGTTAATGAGTTACTCAAAATGATTAGTCAGTTGAGTGCTGACGGCAGCTACTTGGGGGCTGATTTAGTCAGTGTCAAGTCATGGCAAGTTGGGGCTAAACATCAGAATGGCTTGATTAGCAAGCACTGGCGTTTCGGTACAGACGAACCAGAACAGTTGTTTGCTGCTCACGACTGGAATGCTTCAGTAATTCAACCAGGAGAAATCAGAGCAAATTACGGACGATATGCTGTCGAATTGACCCCACGCGAAATCAAAGGTATGCGGCGTTCTTTTTTGGTTACAGCAAGGAAAGAATCGATAACTTTATAGCTTTTGGTATGCTTGCCCCCCTACTGCCCATCACCAGCCCTCATGCGACCCCAACAGTTTCGTTAAAAGACCGCACAATAGAAACAATCCCGTCAGCATCACCTGTTACGGATTTTAAGTTTTCCCGTAGCAGAGGCTTTTCTAACAACTTGCTGGTAAACCGAATCTTTGCACAAGGCTTAACACCAATACGGCTGGTATCAATCCAGTAGCCAATTTCAGGCGGACTAGTGATAATCTTGGGAGGTTCAATAATCTCTGCGATCGCCGTCGGCGGGCGGTTACGCTTGGTCAAAAGCAGAAATTTTATAAAAAATGACTGAATTAAGTAATCTTACTACTTACATTGTACTTAAGCTTACTTTAAAACAGAAAAGACTTGTGAGCATACTACTTGCTTGCTCATAAGTATTAATTCAGTAATTACTACTATTTTTACTAATTAATCTGCTGCCAAATTTTCAATACTAATATAGGCTAACAATGGCACAAACTATGAACCATTCACCTGGTTCAATAGTCACCTGTCGCAGTCGGCAATGGGTGATACTACCTTCAGAAAATCAAGATGTTATTCGTCTACGACCGCTTTCTGGCAATGAAGATGAAATTGCTGGTATTTACCAAAAGCTTTTAGAAGAAGAGCTAGAGAAGATTGAATCAGCTACATTTCCTCTACCTCAAGCTACTAGCGTACAAGACCATGCAGCCGCACTTTTGCTTATGGATGCTGCACGTCTTTTACTCCGTAGCGGTGCAGGGCCTTTTCGTTGTTTAGGACGGTTGTCATTGCGTCCCCGTCCTTACCAGTTAGTTCCTTTATTGATGGCACTAAAGTTAGAGACGGTAAAACTGCTTGTAGCTGATGACGTGGGTATTGGTAAGACCATCGAAGCTGGATTAATAGCTCGTGAATTGCTAGACCGAGGTGAAGTTAAGCGAATTGCAGTACTGTGTCCACCACACTTGTGCGATCAATGGCAGCAGGAATTAAGTGAAAAGTTTCATATTGATGCGGTGGTAGTACGTTCTGGCACAGCTTCCAAATTAGAGCGAAACATACCTAATAATGACAGTGTTTTTAGTTATTATCGCCACCTGATTGTTAGCTTGGACTATGCCAAGGCAGATCGTCGTCGTGCTAGCTTTATAACTCACTGCCCTGACTTAGTAATTGTGGATGAAGCACATACTTGCGCCCGTCCAAATAAAACTACAACATCCCAGCAGCAGCGACACCAGCTAATTACAGAAATTGCCCAAAAACAAGAACAGCATTTACTGTTACTTACAGCTACTCCTCACAGTGGGATTGAAGAATCTTTTCTCTCACTTTTAGGTTTGCTGAAGCCGGAGTTTGAGCATTTCAATCTCAATAGCTTAACTGACAAACAACGTGACCACTTAGCCAATCATTTTGTTCAGCGTAGACGGGCAGATGTCAAGCTTTGGCTAGGGAATGAAACTCCTTTTCCCGAACGAGAGTCAAGCGAGGAGTCATATAAGTTATCGAAAGAGTACAAAGAACTATTTGATGAAGTCTATGATTTTGCCCGTGGTCTAGTGAAAACGACTACGGCGGACATGAGTCATGCTCAACGTCGGGGAAGATACTGGTCGGCTTTGGCTTTGATCCGTTGTGTCATGTCTTCACCTGCGGCTGCGATCGCTACATTAAATCGCCAAGTTAGTAAATCAGGCGAACGCTTAGTCGCTGATTTAGACGAAGATTTGATGAGTTCTTATGTCCACGATCCCACAGAACAGGAACAAGCCGTTGATGCTTCGCCAACTTTGGTCATAGAACAGGGACAGCAAAGTTATAAAGACGCGGACAAACGTAAACTTAAAGCTTTTGTGCAAGCAGCAGAGAAGTTACAAGGTGGCAAAGACCAAAAGCTGCAATCGTGCATTGCTACAGTAGAATCTCTGCTCAAAGACCAGATGAACCCGATTGTCTGGTGTCGCTATATTGCTACGGCAAACTATGTAGCTGATGCTCTCAGGCAGAAATTGGAGAAAAAAGGTAGTCAGATCCGCGTAATTGCGATTACTGGAGAACTTTCTGAGGATGAGCGAGAAACTCGACTAGAAGAGTTAAAATATTATCCCCAAAGAGTGCTAGTTGCTACAGACTGTTTGAGTGAAGGGGTAAACCTGCAAACGCACTTCAGTGCAGTAATTCACTACGATTTACCTTGGAATCCTAACCGGTTAGAACAGCGCGAAGGACGTATCGACCGCTACGGCCAAATAGCAACTAAGGTGAAAGCCTGCTTGCTTTATGGTCGAGATAATCCTGTTGATGGTGCAGTTCTGGATGTTCTGATTCGCAAAGCTGTGCAGATTCACAAGTCTTTAGGGATTACTGTTCCCGTACCAATGGAAAGTACTACTGTAGCGGAAGCAGTATTTAAATCCCTTTTTGAACGTACTACTGAGGTTATTCAATTATCGCTGTTTGAGTTTCAAGAAGAATCTGCGGTTGATAAAGTTCATAAGAATTGGGACAAGGCAGTAGAACGCGAAAAAACCAATCGGACTCGCTTTGCTCAACGTGCCATTAAGCCTGAGCAAGTAGAACAGGAATTAATTGACTCTGACCAAATTTTAGGGAATGAGCAGGATGTAGAGCGGTTTGTCTTATCGGCTTGCGATCGCATATCTTGTTCTTTAATTAAGAAAAAGCAGGGATGGTTACTTTCCCAACCACCGGATTTTCTTAAGTCAACTTTAGGGGATAAGTCGCGTTTACTCTCTTTTTCCACCCCAACACCAGAGGGCGTGGAATACGTAGGACGAAATCACCCTTTAGTAGAAGGCTTGGCACGGTACATCCTAGAAGATGCACTTTCCCATACAAATGAACCGATCGCAGCACGATGCGGCTTTACTACAACTAATGCGGTACAAAAGCGCACAACTTTGCTGTTGGTAAGGTTACGGCATTTGTTAGATAGTTCTAAACGTAGTATAGAAACACGGAATACCACATCTCTATTAGCGGAAGAATGCGCGGTTATTGGCTTTACAGGTTCGCCCTCTAGCCCTAGCTGGTTATCGCAGTTGGAAGCAACATCATTACTGCAACAAGCGAAGCCAGTCAGTGATGTTACTAAAGCTATGAAGCAGATAGAAATTGGTGACTTACTCCAAAGGTTAGAAGAACTCCAGCCAGATTTGGAAAAGTTTGCCAGAGAAAGAGCAGAAGAACTTTTACAAAGCCATAGACGCGTCAGAACAATGACCCAAGAAGGTCGAATTCGCGTCACTCCACAATTGCCGATGGATGTTCTCGGCATTTTCATCCTCCAACCCGGACGTAAGTAAAAGGCTGGTAGTCTTGCAACTGCGCTGCTACCAGCTATTAATTTTTTATTTTTAATTCTCCAGATATGAAAACTACATTAACTGCGCTTCAAATCGAAGGAAATTTACTAGCTCCAGATATGACTGCCCAAATGCTCGAAGGCAGCATCAAAGGACAATTGCCAGAAGACTTTGGTTTTAATAAAACTGACAAGCTAGCAGATGAAATTGCTACTGCCTGGGGCGATGCTAAAGCATACTGGGCAGCATTTCAACGCGCATTGGCAAGGCTCGATGAAAATAATTCCGCTACTACAATTACCCGTGAACTTTGGACAGTGCCATTACTGCAAAGTCTAGGTTATGAACCTGTATACACTGCAACAGCCGAAGTCGTAGAGGACAAAACTTATGCGATTTCCCATCGTGCAGAAGCAGGAGAAAATAAACCACCTATCCATATTATTGGTTGTCGGTTAGAAATCGATAAACGTCCTCCCAGTGGCACACCCAGGTTATCAGCACACGCACTGGTGCAGGAGTATCTTAACAAGACAGAGCATCTGTGGGCGATCGCAACCAATGGTTATCGCTGGCGGTTACTGCGTGACTCTTCGTTGATGACTCGTCTTACTTACGTTGAATTTGACTTAGAACAGATTCTCAACGGTGAGAACTTTGCTGATTTTGGGCTATTTTATCGGTTGTTTCACCGTTCCCGATTGCCTGAAGGTGTGGATGATGCAGACAAGTGTTTGCTGGAATATTATCACCAAGAGGCAATTCAACAAGGCGGACGGGTACGCGAAAAACTACGGGACGGGGTTGAAAAAGCCATTGTTCAATTAGGTAACGGTTTTATTCAACATCCGCAAAACGAACGGCTGCGTCAAAAACTTGGAATTATCCCCAATTACGAAGCAGAAGTTACAAATTACGAATTATATCGCCAATTGTTGCGATTAATTTATCGTTTGCTGTTTTTAATGGTGGCAGAATCCCGCAATTTATTATTAATTGGAGATGACTTAGAGAAATCTCGGATTTACCGAGAATATTACAGCATTGAACGCTTGCGAGAGTTAGCCGAACGTCCTCATTGGCGGCGGGAAGGTTTTCAAGATTTATGGCAAGGTTTGTGGGTAACTTTCTTGCTCTTTGATGAAAACTGGCGCGGTGAAGTACTAGGTTTGTCTCCCCTCAATGGAGATTTATTTGGTTCAGGTACTCTTTCAGCTTTAGATAATTGTGCAATTGATAATTATGATTTACTGATAGCACTTCGTCAGCTATCGTTGTACCAAGACAAGGGACAACTACGGCGGGTTAATTATGAGTACCTAGACGTAGAAGAATTAGGCAGTGTGTATGAAAGTTTACTTGAATTTCATCCCCAAGTAATTTTCCATCAAGGGATATATGAATTTGCTTTAGTTTTTGGCAGCGACAGGAAAACTACCGGCTCTTATTATACCCCACCACAGCTTGTACAACAACTGATCAAAACTGCACTTGAACCAGTAATTAAAGAAAAGCTTCATAGTACGCAACAGAAGCTAGGCAATTCAGAAAACAATCAAGAATTAGAAAAAGCACTTCTTAGTTTAAAAGTATGTGATCCAGCTTGTGGTTCAGGGCATTTTCTTTTAGCAGCAGCAAGGCGGATTGGTAAAGAATTAGCCAAAGTCCGTACAGGTGAAGCAGAACCTGGAATTGAACCTTTAAAATTAGCAATTCGAGATGTTATTCAAAATTGTATTTATGGGGTGGATTTAAACCCGTTAGCAGTGGATTTATGCAAGGTTGCCTTATGGATTGAAGGATTTCCTGGTAGGTTACCACTTAGCTTTTTAGACCACAGAATTAAATGTGGAAATTCCTTAGTAGGAGTATTGGATATTAATTGTCTATCTGAGGGAATACCCGATGAAGCTTATAAGCCTGTAACCGGGGATGATAAAAAGTTATCTTCACAGTTTAAGAAGCGGAATAAGAAAGAACGGGAGACAGATAACCAAGGACAATTATCAATATTTGGAGGTTTACAAACTGAACGTACACACTATACAGAAAGTGCGCGGGAGTTAGGAGATATTCCTGAATCCACACCGCAACAAGTGAGAGAAAAGCAAGCACGATATCAGCAAGCTCGTAAAGATTTGGGATGGTGGCGAGATTATTCTACGTGTAATTTGTGGACTGCGGCATTTTTTATGCCCTTGACTGAAGAAAACTTGCAGCTTTTGCCAACAACGGCGGTGTTAACTCAGCTATTGCAAGGTACTTTGTCAACACAAGAGATAGTAAATGCAACAAATAAGTTGGCTGAGGAGAAGCATTTTTTTCACTGGCCTTTGGAGTTTCCTGAAGTGTTTGAAGTAGATGGATTTGACTGTGTACTAGGAAATCCACCTTGGGAACGGATTAAGCTACAAGAAAAGGAGTTTTTTGCTTCTCAAAGTGCGGAAATTGCTAATGCTATAAACAAGGCGGCACGAGAGAAGCTAATTAAAGAATTACCAAAGAAAAATCCTGAGCTAGCACAAGCTTTTGAAAAAGCAAAACATGATGCTGAAGCGCAGAGTAAGTTTTTCCGGGAGTCTAGTAGATTTTCTTTGACTGCGGTGGGAGATATCAATACTTATGCTGTGTTTGCAGAGACTACAAGAAAGTTAATTTCGCCTGATGGAAGGCTAGGTATAATTGTTCCTACGGGAATTGCGACTGATGATACAACTAAAAAGTATTTCGGTGATTTGATTAAATCTCAGTCCTTAGCAAGTTTAACAGGTTTTGAAAATGAAGCTTTTATTTTTCCATCAGTACATCACTCTTTTAAATTTTGTACTTTAGCTGTTACAGGTAAAAATGTTAAAGTTAAAGAAGCAGACTTTACATTTTTCTGCCGTTACTTTGCCGATACTAATAACCAGGTACGTCATTTTAATCTATCCTCAGAAGAGATTGCTTTAATTAATCCAAATACTCTTACTTGCCCAATTTTTAGAACTAGTAGCGATGCCGAAATTACCAAAAAGATTTATCGCTTACTTCCTGTAATAGAGAATGAAAAAATAGGTAGTAATTATTGGAATATTTCATTTATGGCTATGTTTCACATGGCGAATGATAGTAGTCTATTTAAAAATGACACAGGTAGTAATTTACTTCCACTTTACGAAGCGAAGTTATTTCACCAATTTGACCATCTTTATTCTACTTATGAAGGTGCAACGCAAGCTAATTTAAATGCTGGTATCTTACCTCATATTTCAGAGGAAACTAAAAAAAACACTAATTTAACAGTATCACCTCGTTACTGGATTAAATTAACTGAGGTAGAAACTAAGTTAAATGGCAAATGGAATAAAAGCTGGTTAATAGGTTGGAGAGATATTACAAATTCAACTAGTGAACGTACAGTAATTGCATCTTTATTACCAATAGCAGCTTGTGGGGACACTGTACTTTTAATGTTCCCCAAAATTGATAATGACAAGTTAGTTTCATGCTTGCTTGCTAATTTAAATTGCATAACTTTTGATTTTGTAGCTAGGCAAAAAGTCGCAGGAATACATCTTAAATTTTTTACAATGCGACAACTTCCAGTGATTCCTCCAGAAGGATATACCCAAGAAGACATTGAATTTATCAGCACTCGCGTTTTGGAATTAGTCTACACTGCCTGGGATATGCAACCCTTCGCCAAAGATATAGGATACGACGGCGAACCCTTCATTTGGAACCCCAACAGACGCGCATTATTAAGAGCAGAATTAGACGCATATTACGCCAAACTATACGGACTCACCCGTGATGAACTGCGATATATCCTAGACCCTGCTGATATCTATGGCGCAGACTTCCCCAGCGAAACATTCCGCGTTTTAAAGAATAACGAAATTAAACAGTTTGGTGAATACCGCACACAGAGATTAGTTTTGGAGGCATGGGATAGAATGTTTGACACCTAAATTAAACCTGATTATTCTTACAGCAGGTTGTAGATAAACCAAGTACAAAATCTAGAATCAAAACTAGATACTTAGCCTATTTTACTCAAGACTCCTGAAGTTTGCTGTAATTAAGACGCATATTAGATTTTATTCAATTTCTTCTTAATAAAATTAGATTGGTAAGCAATGAAAGTATTAGCAATTGTTGGTATGGCTGGTTCTGGTAAAAGTACAGTAGCTGAATATTTTAAAAATCAGAACTTGCCTGTATTAAGCTTTGGAGACTTAATTAGAGAAGAAATCTTAAAACGCGGACTAGAAATTACGCCCTTGACTGAGCCAATAGTTAGAGAGGAAATCAGAAACAAGTATGGAATGGATGCTTGTGTAAAACTGTCTTTACCTTGGATTCAAGCTAAATTGATAAAAAATTCTTTTGTTATCATTGATGGCATAAGAAGCTTTAGTGAATATAAATCTCTGAAAAAAGAGTTCGGTGATAAATTAGTAGTCTTAGCTTTATTTACTTCCAAGCATATCCGTTATAAACGCCTAGCTTCTAGAACAATAAGACCATTTAAAAGAGATGAAGCTGAAGCACGAGATTATAGAGAAATTGAGAAAATCGAGCTAGGTGGAACTGTAGCTATAGCAGATTTTATGATTATTAATGATGGGCTACAAGAAGAATTATTTCACAAAGTGGAAACTTTACTCACTAATTTAGTTACAAAAGTTTCTTAATTTAACAAATCTAAACAGCTACTAAACACTCAAAAAATCAAACAATAGGTAAAATCATGGACTTACTTTTAGTTAATATCCCAATCGATTTAGGCAAAAAACCCTATGATTTAGCTTTTTCCTTTTTAAAAAGGCTGAATTTTGGCATTCTAGTAATCGCCTCTTATATGACAGAGAGAGGATTTAATGTTGGTATTTTTGACCCTCAATCCCATCCTGAAGAAGATTGTTTGATAAAACTTTTACAAGAAATTGAGCAGACTTCGCCTCATGTGATTGGTTTATCTTGCGTCAGTGGTTTTAGCTATCCTCCTTGCCTAAAAATAGCCAGCACAATTCGCAAGAGATTTCCATCTATTCCTATAATTGTTGGTGGTAAAGATCATGTTGGACAAATTGCAGAAACAGTATTATTGGAATGTTCAGCGATAGATATCGTAGTCAGAGGTGAAGGCGAGGAAATTTTGTGTCAACTTGTTGATCATATTACTAACAAGAAACCTCTTGATACAGTTAATAATATTGTTTATCGTAATCTTAATGGAGAGATTTGCTCAACTCATTATGATTTAGCTTTCAATCCTCAAAAAATGACTCGACTTAACTATAGCCTCTATCCAAATTTCCAGACATTTGCACCAAGTTTGGAAGTTGGTAGAGGTTGTACTTTCGGCTGTGAATTCTGTGTTTCTGCAAAAACTGGAGTGCGTAAAAAGGACATACCATCTATCATCGATGAAGCGGAATATATTACTGATATATATGGGGATAATGAAATTTGTATTTATCTAGAAACACCTATGTTTCTCATGCAAGATGAAGAAATATCCCAGTTAGCTATTCAACGTCAAGAGAGAGGTTTAAATTTTACCTGGAGAACTAGTACTCGTGTAGAATATTTAACTCCAACCCGTCTCGATAAATTAGCAAAAGCGGGCTGTCGAATTTTGGATTTGGGATTAGAAAGTGCTTCTTTTGATATTCTTCTCCGAATGGGTAAAACTCGCGATCCCCAAAGGTATCTTGACAGAGCATCTGAAATACTGCGTGCTGCCTATGATCTAGGTATTATTATCAAGCTAAATATTCTTTTTTATATAGGAGATACCTTAGAAACAATAGCAACAACATTTTCTTATCTTACTAAAAATATGCCCTATGTAACTAGTGTTTCAGCATATCCTCTTTTGCTGTATCCTGGCTCATCTTTAGAAGGGGGAATAAAAGAAGAAATTAAGCGTTATGGAGGAAATATTATTACAGATGCAGTTTGGCAGTCAAGACATCTATGGCCTATTAACCCTAGTTCGGAATTAACCTATGATTCTCTCCAAGAGCTAGGAGTTTTGTTTGCTAAATCTTTTCAGACTATCGACACTTTCTATACTCAAAAGCGATATGGTTATTTTTCTCCAGAAATTTCCTACACCGATTTTGTCGATGCTGCTATTCATTTTGGTATTGATTCTTTACCTTTTTCCAAAGATTTGAAAGAAACGGAATCAAATAGGCAAGTACTTTGGGACTACTTAAAAGCTGGAATGTAAACCATGAGAATACTAGCTATTTGAGGCAGTTGTCATATTATCATATCAGCTTTTAATTATGAAAATCCCGGTCAAACTACAAGAATTAATCAAACAGCCAGAATCGGCTATTTTATCTATTAGTTCCCTCATCGGACAAAGATTAGCATTAGTTGATTGTACAAATATTGTTTCTATCACCTCTGAACAACTAAACCTAATTTTCACCCATGTTCCCCAAGAATGGGATGATGCAGAACTAACAGATATTTTTGACACTAACACCCTAACAGACACCTTTGCCAACCAACTTTACCAATACATTGACCATCGCTTAGGACGCACAGCCACACAACAAAAAGGCACGTCGTCCCAATTATCAATTCCTGATTCCCTTGATATCTTTAACTTCCGCAACGAGGTAATAGGCGATTACCGCCGCTATATAGAAAGCTTCCTCAAAATCCGCGATCGCAAAGTCAAAGAATTTGTAGACGCAGAATTAGACAAGGGGCAACTTTGGACTGACCCCCTAGTTCAACTCAATCCTAGCTATAAAAAGGGTGCAACAGTCAAAGAATTAGTACAACAGCGAACCCTTCATCCAGACTGCGAAAAATATTTCTACAAAAAAGACGGCACACCCTTTATTTTCCATTACCACCAAAAGCAAGCATTTGAAACCGCACAACGCCAAGAACCTTACGTTGTTACCACAGGCACAGGTTCGGGTAAAAGCATGACTTACGTCGTGCCGATCTTCGATGATTTACTGCGTCATCCTGAAATTTCAGGAGTCAGGGCAATATTGGTTTATCCCATGAATGCCTTAATTAACTCCCAAAAAGAAGAACTCGACAAATTTTTACGCCAAGTTCCGAATACTCATATTCGTGTTGAAAAATACACCGGGCAAGAAAGTTTAACCAAGAAAACCGAAATTCAAAACAATCCACCCCATATTTTACTCACCAACTACGTGATGCTAGAGTTAATGCTCTCACGCACTCACGAGAATAAACTGGTCGAGTCTCCCAATTTAAAATTCCTGATACTGGATGAATTACACACCTATCGGGGACGACAAGGTGCAGACGTTGCCATATTGATCCGCAAACTCCGTCAGCGTAGCAAAAGTAATGACGAATTACTCTGCATTGGTACAAGTGCCACTATGTCAACGGTCGGTTCCCGCGAACAACGCCGTCAGGTTGTGGCAGATGTCGCTAGTAAGTTATTTGGCGTGGAAATCAAACCCGGAAATGTCATTGATGAAACCCTAGAACGTTCTATCCAACGCGCTGAACCTACTATTGAACAACTGTGCCAAGGAATCTTGGCAGGTTTACCAACCGAATTAGAACAAACACTAACAGAATTCCGAAACCATTCCCTGAGCTACTGGATCGAGATGAACTTCGGTTTAGAAGAAAGAGAAGGGCATCTCGTTCGCCGTCAACCCATCAGCTTAGAAACAGGTGCAACCAAACTTGCCCAACAAACCCAGCTTCTAGAGGAAACTTGTTTAACAGTCCTCAAACAGATGTTCCTTTGGGGAAGCAAGATTAATGGACTTGCTTTTCGCCTACATCAGTTCATTTCCCAAGGGGGAAGCGTTTACGCCACAATTGAAAATCGAGACAAACGCCATTTAACCCTTGAAGGTCAATATACAACCACCGACAACCGCCTACTTTATCCCCTCGTTTTTTGCCGGGAATGCGGACAAGATTATTATGTCGTTCGCTACGATGCCGATAAGCATATTATCCTGCCCCAATTGCCCACTGCATTAGATATCAGTCCTGACGATGCAGATATTACCGAAGGTTATCTCACCCTCGATGAACCAGAACTTTGGGATACAAGCGATGAAGATAGACTTCCTGACTCTTGGTTTAGTGAAACCAAAAAGAAAGGACGGGTTGCCAAAAAAGACTTTGTACGGTTTATTCCTCGCAAACTTCAAATTCTACCCAATGGTAAAGTTACATCCTCCTTGTTGCAAGGAACCACTTGTTGGTTTATTCCTAAGCCCTTTCTGACCTGTCTGAACTGCGGCGTACTTCATGATAAGAAGCGAAACGAATTTGCTAAACTCTCTCGCCTAAGTAGTGAAGGACGCAGTACCGCGACCACTCTGCTTTGTCTTTCTACCACCAGCCGCCTCAAGAAAGTCTTCACAGGCGAGGAAGCTAAAGCTGCCAAAATCCTCAGTTTTACTGATAATCGTCAAGATGCTTCATTACAAGCGGGACATTTCAATGATTTTGTCCAAACCAGTTTCTTACGGGCTGCACTTTTAGGTGCAATTCAAGCCAAAGGGCAACTCACCCACAGCGAATTAGCTAGTGTAGTCGTCCAATACATGGGAATTACTCAAAACGACCATGCCAAGCAACCAGCAGAGTTTGGTGTCGGGAAGCGTCGCAATGAAGAAGCCTTTCGTAAACTGATTGAATATCGTCTTTACGAAGACTTGCGTCGGGGGTGGCGCATCGTTCAACCTAACCTTGAACAGTGCGGACTGTTGATAATTGAGTATGACGGACTGCAAGAAGCCTGTGCTGACAACAATCTTTGGCAAAAACACCGCCATCCTCTTTTACTACAAGCCACTCCGCAAGAACGTTTCATCATTACCCAAGCATTCCTCAACCATTTGCGACGAGAATTGGCAATTGATGCCAAACTTTTACAACCAGACCAGAAAGATTCACTTAAAAGCGAAGTCATTCAAGCTCTTAAAGAACCTTGGGTGTTCGATGAGAACGAATATTTATACTTAGCAACTTGGGCAACTATTAGCACTGGTGGTAATGAAAAAGCGAAAGTTAAACTTACTACTAGAAGTAAAATTGGACGATTTTTGCGTTCGCCCTTGGCGTGGCGTAGCCATTCGCCAAATACATGGTCGCTCCGCAGCCAACTTTTAACAGATGTAGAGTTCAATAGCTTAATCACTACTCTAATTGATGCTTTGTGTGATGCTGGCTACCTAGTGCAAGAAAAATCTGAGGTACAGCTACGCATAGACTCACTACTATGGAAAGCAACCAATCTCAAGGAAATCCCTACCGATCCCTTAACATCTCGCCGCTTGCAGGGTAACGATAAACCCAATATTTCCGTTAACCAATTTTTCCAAGGTTTTTATCAAACCAATGCCTTGCAAATCCAAACAATGGAAGGGCGAGAACATACCGGACAGGTAAGCAACAAAGACCGTCAAGAACGGGAAGAAAAATTCCGTCAAGGACAATTAGCTGCATTGTTTTGTTCTCCGACAATGGAATTAGGTATCGACATTTCCGACCTTAGCGTTGTCCATCTCCGAAACGTTCCCCCCAGTCCTGCTAATTACGCCCAACGTAGTGGTCGTGCTGGTAGAAGTGGACAGCAAGCTTTAGTCATTACTTATGCTTCCATTGGTAGCGGTCACGATCAATACTTTTTCAAGCGACAAAATCAAATGGTTGCTGGGGTAGTTGCTCCACCAAAACTAGAGCTAGCCAACCAGGATTTAATTAAATCTCACGTATATTCGATTTGGCTGGCACATACTGGGGTTTACTTGGAAGATTCCATGAATAAAATCTTGGACTTGGAATTAGAAAACTATCCCCTCAAAGACAGCATTCGCCAACAACTTACCCTGAGCCAAGCCAAATTAACCCAATGTCTGCAAGCTGCCCAGTCTATCTTCTCAGACTTTTTCTGCCAAGAGGATCTGCAAAAAGCTTCTTGGTATTCTGTAAATTGGTTACAGAATACCATTGAAAATGCTTTGAATGCTTTTGACCGTGCCTGTAAGCGTTGGCGAGATTTATATATAGAGTCAGTTAAGCAGTTAGAATCTGCCCGTCGCACTATTGACCGTTTTGCTAGAGGTGATGTTGCCCAGGAAGAACGTAACAATGCCGAAGCTCAGGCACGAGAAGCACAACGACAAATTGATTTACTCGTCGGACACAGCCAAGGCAAGAGTAATTCCCAGTTTGAATTTTATCCCTATCGTTACTTTGCCGCCGAAGGGTTTTTACCAGGGTTCAACTTTCCTCGCCTCCCGGTTCGGGCATTTATTCCGGCTGGTGAAGGTGGTGAATTCATCTCTCGCCCTCGCTCAATGGCATTACGGGAATTTGCTCCCAATAACATCCTTTACTACGAAGGTAGTAAATTCATGGTGGCCAAAACTAAAGTATCTGTTGGCGGCATTGAAGGCGAGTATAAACGGGTGAGTGTCTGCGCTAACTGCGGGTATTATCACGACGGCGATTTTCGTGACACTTGTGAAAACTGCGGCGCAGAAATTAAACCTGATGCTCATGGCAATGTAGCCAAATTGACTCGTGTACTGCCAATGGAAACTGCGATCGCTCGTCGTCGAGAACGCATTACCTGCGACGAAGAAGAACGGCTCAAGTACGGCTACAACATCACCACTCATTTCCGCTATGCTAGCCAAAAGCGAGAATCAGCTATTGTTCAAGCTGCTGACGGTACGCCACTGTTCAAATTAACCTATGGAGCTACAGCTACCATTTGGCGAATTAATCGGGGGCTGAAGAAGAATAGAGAAGAACGAGGATTTAAGCTTAATCCAACAACGGGTGTTTGGGGCGACCATAAAAATCCACAGGCTCAACAGACACCCGATAGCTTGCATACCGAAGTCAATTTAATGGTCGATGATACTTGCAATATCTTGATTGTTGAGCCATTAAATGTTCCTGTTGAGGATAGAGAAGCTTTTATTGCCACCTTGCAATACACCTTAGAAACTGCGATTCAAGCCGTTTACAAATTAGAAGCCGATGAACTCGACTCTGAAAGACTAGGCGAAGGCAAGTATTTACTGTTCTGGGAAGCTGCTGAAGGTGGTGCAGGTGTACTCTCTCAGCTATTAGAAAAACCAGAGGCATTTAGAAAAATTGCTGATGCAGCTTTCGACATTTGTCATTTCACACAACCTAAAGACAGTTGCATTCAAGCTTGCTATGAATGCTTGCTCTCTTACCGCAATCAATTTGACCATGCATTGATAAATCGTCACCTAATCAAACCTTGGCTTGACCTGTTACTGGAGAGTAGCGTTATTACTCAAGTCAAAGGGCTTTCTCGCGATCAGCAATATCAAAAATTGCTGGAACAGACAGACCCTAACTCTGATTTTGAGCGTGTGGTTTTGCAAGAGATTTATCAACGGGGTTACAAATTACCTGATGCTGCTCAGAAATTTATTCCAGAGGGAAACTGTAAACCAGATTTTGTTTATGAGGAGGAGGCGATCGCTGTTTTTTGTGACGGTTCAGTGCATGATAGCCCCGATAAACGCAAGCAAGATAAAATTGAGCGCGATAATCTTAGGTACGAGACTGGTTACACTGTCCTTACCTTAAGCCATAATGAAGGTTGGCAAACTGAATTGCTTGTTTTAGCAAGTTTATAACCTAGAACAAATCCATCCACTGACCCTTAATTTTGTATAATTGCCCCTAAAGTGCCATTGACGGCACGTAAATAATCATCTGGCGATAGCAGAAGCAACATACCTCGCATACCACCAGAAACAGTGATCTGCTCAAATAGAGTTGCCGTTTCATCAAGGTAAACTGGATAGTCTTTTTTGCTAGCTAAAGCTGTCACACCTCCACGGATGTATCCTGTTAGTGGCTGTACTTCCTTCAGGGCGACTGTCTCAACTTTGCGGTTTCCTGAAATTCGAGCTAAAGCTTTTAAATCTAACTGAGCATTTCCAGGTATAACAGCAAAGCAGATACCTGTTGTGTCACCTCTGACTACTAAGGTTTTAAAAACTTGCTCTGGCGGAAGACCCACTTTCTGGGCTGTACTAAGAGCAGCAAGATCGTCAGGATCTACGTCATAGCTCAGGATTTGGTAGAGAATACCTAGTTTATCCAGTAGTCGAGCAGCATTAGTTTTCATTGCTCTTATTCCCAATCCTCAATCACCAGTCCACTAACGCGACTAAATTCTCTGGTGTTGTGCGTGACTAATGTTAACACACAGCAATATCTGTTACATTTGTTGAGTGTAAACGTTCTCGAATTAAGAGCGACCTACCGTTGAGATAACGAGCGCAAACATTGGTATCTAATAAATACCTCACAGAATTTCTTCCCTTGTCTCAAAATCACCTTCAGAGTCGATAACAATTGGATCGTCTTGACAGCTATCATAAGTCTGCTCAAAAAAGTTGGGTGGCCATCCTAATTCTTCTGGTGTTTTTGTAGTTGTTGACGGTTTTAGTTGTTGATAAATCACCATTACTTCTATTTCTTTGTCTGTTATTCCTAATGGGATATCAAGGTGTAAAATCCCATCAGACCCCACATGAGTATTTAGTTTGATACTTTGCATCACTGTTTTCTCTCACTTATTAATTCATTTAAAATTGCCTGCCACTTCATTAATACCGTACTCTTTCTCAATCAAACCCAACAACTTCTCCTCCACCGCAGTCAAATACGGGCGCTTCAGTTCCCCCAGATGCTTCAGCACAGCATGGGCAGCTTCTTCCAAGTTCTCGTTTTCCCGTAATCTATGAATGCGATCGCTAATGTGCTGCATCTGCTGACATTCTGACTCCAGGTAATTAAGCGGCTTCAGATGGTTGATTCTTACGGTGTACTCCCCATCCCACATTGTGACTGTGCAACTGAACTCACCCACATGGTTGACTATCCCCCAACATCCGCCTTTCCCTCGTAAATCAGGATTATCTTTGGCAATGATTTGGCAGACTTCCCCAACACGATAAGGATTTGGCGCTTTAGTACGTTCCATGATCCGTTGTACTACATCACCTACAACTCTAGCAGATGGTACTTTACCTCCAGCTTCTTCCACTGCCCGTTGCCATACTTCCCATTGCTGTTGAGGTTCCAGTTTTGTTATCGGTCTAACCTGGCGCTCACTCGTTGGCAAAATTTGTGTCCCAATGGGACACATTTCCTCATTTTCAGTTTGTGTCCCACTGGAATAAATTTCCGCATCGCTTGATTCAGTTTCAGTTTGTGTCCCATTGGGACACATTTTCATCAGATTATCAAACACAGCCGAAGCTTCGATTAATCTATAAGGATGACGGCGCTGAAATCCAAACCTGTCCTTGCAATACTCCTCAAAAGTGCTATGGGTGGAACGGTAAAGACGGCGATCTCGCAACTCCATTAACGCTTTACCTGCCTCAAAAACCGCTCTCTCCACTTTGCGTTCCAAGTGCAGGCGATCGCGCTGTTCTTCTTCTGTCAACTCTGGAACTTCAACAGCAGTAACGGTGATTGTTGCTAAGGCTGGGTTTTCTTGCTGGGAAATATCCTCGTTTGCAGAGTCAGGTGGTGTTTTTGAATCATCAGAAGCGGCAGAGGTGGATTTTTTACGCTTGAGGGGTGGGTTGTTCATGCATCCACCTTTTTTGGTTCAGTGGTATTGGCTCAAAATCGATCACAGATAGATTTTCGGTGTGCTAACTTGCAGCGATCGCCTCTTTAGAAGAACTAAAGCTAGGGTCAGAGGATTAATAGGCTGGAGGTCAAACATTTTCAGACTCCAGTTCCGCCTGTACTAGCTCATCAAAAGTACAGTTGTAGACTTGCATAAGTTTTTGGAGTCCCACAGGGGTCATCCGAGGAGCTGTTTTCAATTGATCCCAGTTCCGAACCGTAGAGACGGCTACGCCAAGCTCCACAGCTATTTCTTCTGCTCTTTTTCCTACCCTTAGCCTTAAATCTTTCATATTCATACCAATAGATTACACCATTAACATAGCACAAGTAACTGGTACTAAGCACTTGACAAGTACCAGTTAATTAGTAATAATTAAATATAGAGAAAGCGCCCGGACTGGTAATCTAGAGCGCTTTCTCTGTCCCTAATAATAAGGAAACTTTATTATGACCCATGTAAGGTATACACAGCAAGCCCTCTCTCCCTATAAACTCCCCCGTCTCAAAAGAATCGCTGCCGAACGTGGCGTAACACCCACTGGGGACAAAAGAGCGGCCCAAACCTGGGTAAACGCAATCATCACCCATCAATCCACCCAGCTTCAGAAAGTTGACAACCAAGCCCTCGCCCAAGCCGAACTCGACAACTACATCGCTCACCAAGCCCAAGCTGTAGCTCCCGAACCCCTTACAATAGTCGAAATCTCGTTTGACCATCACGAATATTACGCTGATGACAAACTGGTAGCCAGCATCAGCCATGACGACAACCACCTAACCCAACGCTGGCTAGTAATGGTCAACGATAAAGAAGTATTTCGTGCCAACACTCTAATGCGTTGCGATCGCTTCATCTGCACTCACTACAAAGACGGTTCATTACCTGTGCAAGAAGAAGCAGAGGTGCAGGGGAGCAGGGGTGCAGAGGGGAAAAACTTACAACAACTTTCTCCTCTGCCCCTCTGCGCCTCTGCCCCCATGCTTTCCTCTCCGACTGAAAACCAAATCATGGCGCATATCTTCAACGAGTGCCAGAACTACAACAATTCGCAATTACCAATTCGCAATTCGCAATTACACGCCATGCCTAAAAACAGGAAGTTTTGCACCTGTAATGATTCAATTACTAATTACGTTCACAATTGCGAATTGCAAACTGCGAATTGCGAATTGCTTAGTGACTGGTGGGTGAAGAGGCGTTATTCACGTCAACAGCAGTATTCTAACTCGGTCTATGATGCAGTGCGATCGCTGTCGATGGTGGATGTGTCTACTGATAGTAAATCCATTTTTGATGAATATATTTTAGACCAACCGTTAGAGCAGCTAACTGGCAATAAATTACAACGGCTGCTGGACCCGGATTTCTCACAAGCAATAAAAAAATGTCTTACATGAGGTCATGTAAGACATTTTTTTGATACATTATCAATTCAAATTTAGGTAGGGAGAGAAAATTAGTATAAAACCATAGCTATAGGGATAAAATAGTTACCATGTCATTCTTGGTAATGAAAGCAAAATGCTCGGTTTATAAAATTAAGCATTTCAAAAGTAGACTTGGATCAAACCAAGCCCAAAGCATCATTAATTACAGATGAGTGGAAATGCATCAAAACTAATATTAAGCGGTATTCGGGAGCATTTTTAAGCATCTGTAAGCAGCAGCCCAAATATGTTTGGAAGGACTTGAGCTACTAATTGCAATTAAAATTCGCCGTGCGCTTACAGTAATTAATGCGCCTAATTTCAGTAATTTAGTCCGAATAGTTCCGACTTGGGCGTTTTGTAGTTCTGTCTTCGCCAAACATTTTGACCGCAAGGCATTCATCAAAACGTAAGCTATAGAAGAAAACCACAATCGTAACTGATTGCCCGCAAATGTGTGTGTACTGGTTCTATCGCTAAAAAGTTCCAGTTGCTGTTCCTTAAAGCGGTTTTCCATCTCACCTCTAGGACAATACTTCTGGGTATAAAGTTCACCTGGAGCCATCTTATTTGTAGTAATTGATGTAACAACAAAACGGATATTGGTTCCCTTGACTCCATACTCAACTTTACAGACAACACGGCGACTACGACTCCAAGATTCACGGGTTTTATAGTCTAAAGACTTATACCAAATTGAGTTATTAATCAGGTCAGAAGCAACTTCAGAAAGTTGGTACTCTGGCTTAAATACAGTTTCTAAAAATGAAACTACTGTTGATAATTTCTGCTCATACTCAAGCGAGGCTCTATTTTGAGTAGTGGTAGTCATCTGAATTAAACGACTATTTTGCGCCAATCCAAAAACGTAGTCAACCCCAGTCTGTGACTCACACCATGTCATGATATCGTCTCTGGAATAGGCACTATCTCCTCGTACTAAAATTTCGACATTCTGCCATTGTTGACGTATTTGTTTAATGACTCTCTGCAATTCTGATAACGCCCCAAATGCTGGGTCTACATTAGAAGGACGTAGTTTGGCTGCCAATAAATGTTTACCACAAAAAATATAAAGTGGAGCGTAGCAGTATCCTGCGTAATAAGTATTGAAGAAAACTTGCTCCTGATTCCCATGTACTAAATCATCAGTTACATCCAAGTCTAAAATAATTTTTTGTGGTTCTTTAGAGTAAGATTCTAGAAATATATTCACAAATAAACTTTCAATTCCTGATGAACAATGCCCGATTTTATGGTAACGACTGTCTGCTCCTTGTTCTACATCTTCAGGACAATGTTCCAGCCTATTTAATGTGCTTTTACCTGCTAATATAACTGGTTTATTTTCTCTGCCGATTCTTTTTTGTAATGCTATTGCAAACATTGGATCGTGGCGTAGTTCTTCATGGTCGTTCAAATCTTCATATCCCATGACTAACCCGTATATCCGTTGTGCAATTAAGCTTTCTATTGGATGCAACATTCGGTTGATTTGACGGTAATCTTGGAAACATAGGGCTAATCGTGATGTTATCTGCAATTTTCGGTCTAGTTCCGCAATTAAGCCTAACCCAGCATCGGATGTTACCTCTCCCCCAGTGAAATTTACTACGATTGGGGGTGATTTTGGCTGTTCAAATTTGAACTGTTTTGGTATCGATGCCTGCGGCGGGCTTTGCCTACGCGTTGCTGGTTGAATCATCGTTTGAAACTACTGAAATGCCTGCCATATATACATTTTAGCAGTTTTTATCCCCATTTTTTTACGAGTTGGTGAGAAATCCGGGCTGGAGAGAGCGGAGTTAGTCACAGCGTAATTCAGTAGTCAGAATCCAGGAGTCAGGAGTCAGTAAAGAAACAAAGAGCAGGGTGCAGAAGTTAATAAAATCTGCCTTCCTTTCTCCTCTTTTTCCCACCTCTTCCCGAAATTCTGATTTCTGTTAGCGGTAGCGGGGCGTTTAGCCCATTCTGGCTCCTGAATTCTTCTCTCATTTTCCCTTCATTCACCAATCAATATGCAACCCACGATCTCAATCCCCCAACACTGGGCATACCCTCGCTTTGCTTTGGATCAGCGTACACAAGACGGTATCATTTTGGGATTTTATTACTACCCGAATGGTACTTAACTGGCTGAACAATTCGGTGGTGGCTGGCGCTATGCGCTGATACCTAATAAAAACTCTGATGAATTGTTCCACTTTCAAGAGTCTCAAATCCAACCACTTACACCGGAAGAATTATTCTCAGAAATAACCGCAGAGATTGAGCTTTATCAACAACAGATAGCAACTCTGCAACAACAATTAGCCGTTGTAACTGGAGGTAGAGCAGATGAATAAAACTGGTGATAAGTAAGTACATAGAACGGACAGCCGCTAAATTACTGCGTTCACTACACGGTTGTGGTGGTTCAGTTCCTCTGCACTGGATTCAATTTTCGCAAACAATCATTCAGTATTTGTTTGATAAGAAATTAGTGCAAAGCAAGAATACTGGATATAGTTTCCTACTGTCACTTGTAGAGAGAGTTAAGGTATAGGCACAAAGTCATAGCCAGATTTAGAGCGAGATTTGGTATTAGGTTTTATCTCGACAAGTTGGATTCCCTGATTGCGATCGCCCTTTGCATCAAACTTAACCTCGCCTGTTGCACCCATAGCTGTAAAATCTGGTGAACCAAGAATTTGAGCTAATCCTTCACGAGTGGGAGGTGTAGAGGTCTTTTTCAGCCCTTCAATTAGAGCTACGGTAGCATTATAAGACATGGCAGTTCGCCAATTAACATCGGCTTTCCAAAGCTTTCTTGAATCTTGTGGAAAATTGTAATTGTTATGAGGGACTAAAATATGCCAGGGAACTGCAATAACCATCCCAACTGCATAATCTTTACCTTCTTCCAAAACTTTAGGTGTATAAACATCCTCTCCACCCAAAAGGGGAAGTTGCTTCTTATTAGCTTTATTAGCTTTCACTACTTGAAGGGTATCATCTAGTTTTCCAGTGTTGGGTAATAATACTAAAACTTCAGCACCAGTATTAATAGACTCTTCTATACTTTTATTCGCCTTAAAATTGGGAGCAGATAAGTCAAATACGCTTGATACCTGTCCTCCTTCTTTACTAAGGAACTTCTCAAACTCTGACTTGAGAGATTCGCTAGAGGCACTTTTAGAGTTATATAAAACCGCAGCATTCTTCTTCCCTAACTTTGATCGCATATAGCCTACTAATGACTTTGCTACTTTGGAATCATTGGGGGCGGTGCAAAAGATGTAGTTACTGGAACCTGTTAACTTAGTGGAGGCACTGATAGGGGAAATTGCTACCAGTTTTCCGGCGTGATAAATTTTCTCTGCCTCTAAGGTAACATCCCTGGAGAAATGTTCTACAACTCCTAGCACATCAGAATTTTTTACCAATTTTTTGGCAATATCCTTGTCGTCATTATCATCAGCGATTAACACTTTTAACAGGATGCCATTAATGCCTCCTTTTTTATTAATTTCATCTTGAGCTTGAGCAACTCCCCGTAACATCTCTAAAGCACTATTGATATCGCTACTAACAGGAACAGATGTGGCGATCATGTAGGACTTATGATTACCAATCATGGCATTGTTCAAGTAAATTAAGGCTTCTGGATCGTTGGATTGTTTGTCCCGGTATTCTTTTAAGTACTTTACAGCTTTATCAAAATTATTAGTAGCGCTCGCCTGCACTCCAGCCTGTTTTAACCAAGTTAATTGGTCAGGGGTTGTGAGGATTTTTTCACCACTGCTGATTTCCCTATCCCGTTCAAATTGAGGTGTACTTGATGGAGTAGATATAGGTGAAACATTGACTACTAGGTTTTGGTTATTAGAGCTTTTCTGAATGCTTGAAAAAATCCCAAAAAATAGTGTTACTGGAAGAATAAGTGAAGATCCTCGTAAAATACGCGATTTAGTCAGATCAGAGCGTTTTTTGTCAATACTTTTGTTTACAAACTCGTTTTCTAATTGGTTGAGCCAGTTATCATCTGATTTGACTACTTGTTCTAGCGAATCAAGGTGTCGATTACGAGACCAAAGAAAACTTGGCTCCTTGTTGTTGTCTTGCCAAGACACAGCTTCTGGTGTCAACCATCTTAATAAAATTAAATGTTCTTTTTGGTTTTGTGTCCATATCCTTAGCCTGTCCCATGCCTGCACTAAGTCACAGTTTGGTTCGACATAAATTTTCTCGCCTTGTGATGTTCTCAAAAGCAAGTCTGCGCTTATAAATGCCTCGACTACCTGATTCACCCGCTCATTTTCTTCTGGCTTTGGATAAACCAATTCCGACTTTAGTACACGTCGCCGAGCCAACTCAACCCCATCTACTACTACCATCCGTAGCATCACATTGCGGATAGTTTTCTCCCTCAAACTTTGTAAATCCCGATCTAATTGCTCTGAATTAATAAAATTTTTATATTCTTGTTCCGCTTTACTAGAAATAGCTGCTTTTCTAGTAATAGAAAGAGATTCTATATCTTCAGATAGTTCTTCATCTTTCTGAATTTGTCTTTTTTTCAGGCTTTCCTTGACAAACTCATCTTCTAATTTGTTGAGCCAATTGTCATTAGAATTAGATACCTTTTCTAGTAACACAAGGCGATGGTCTTTATCCCAGAGATACTTTTGCTCCTTCTCATTCTCCTGCCAATCCTCAGTATCGTGTTTCAATCGCCGTCGCAGACTTAAAGGCACATTTTCATCTGCATCTTTTTTCCATGTTATCAACCTGCCCCATTTTAGCACTACAACGTCGTGTACAGGCTCAACTATATTTTGTTCTTGTACAAGGAGGCGTGCTTTTACAAATGCCTCAATTACTTCATTTACCCGCTTATTTTCTTCTGGATGTGAATACTCCAACTCAGACCTCAATACAGGTCGGCGAGCCAACTGACTGTCCACCGCCACCATACGTAGCATTACATTTTGAATAGTTTTATCCCATTTCTGGTAAGACTCCTTATGTTGCTCATATAGCTTGCGGAACTCCTCGTAGTTCTGGCAAGACTTTTCAAATTTATGGAAGGAATTCTCTAAGTCCAGATATTGAGAAAGCAACGGTGAAATCAGAATTAAATAATGGAATTTCCCTGCTAAATGAGGTAAAAGACACGTTACACTAAGTTTCTGTTGTGAGATCAGTGAAGTTTCATCAGTTATCGGAATCGTCGCAGAGGTTGATAATTCTTCTCTATCTACGCTTAATGATTTGATTTCTTTAACTTCCCCTATTGCTTGTTCTTCTTGCCATTCTCCCAAAAAATAAAAAGTTATTATTCTTTGAGAATCTTTGACTAAATTTTGCTCATTTGATAGAGTCGTATCAGTGGTTGGTAGTTCTTCCAAATCGTTCCGAAATTTGACTACCTTACCTTCCACTATTGCTTGAGCTTCTTGCCATTCTGCTAAAAGGTAAAAACCTGCAAATATTTTTTGTAAGTGTTCGCATTGTTCACATAAATTTTGAAAACCTACACATACTTCATGAAATAATTCATCTGAGCGATCTGGGTGAACAAACATTTCATATTCTGATTCCAATTTTTTAGTTAGCACTTCTGTCACCCCACCTAGTTCTTCATAATCTTCTAGGGTAAGAGTGCGACTTTCATAGTCATTTTTCTCTGAAAGCTTGTTGTAAAGCTCATCTAGGATCAAAGAAACTAAGGGTAGTGCTCCTTGCGTTCGCCCTACTTCATCCAGCAACTTATCTACTAAGTAGTTATGATCCTTATCTAACTCAAAATTTATCGCTTTTACTGTAGCAGGTTCTTCTATCGCCTTTTGTAACTCTGATCGAGTTATTTCTAGATCAGCAAACTTAGCTTCTGTCCAATATTGCTTGAGGGCAGAGTCTTGAAATTGCGGTTCAAAATCTGAACGTACTGTCAATACAATCCGTAACCATTCTGAATTTTGATTTATTGTCTGTATCAGCCATTTAATAAAATTCTCTCGCTCTTTCTCATCTTTACAAAGGGTAATTAGTTCTTCAAACTGGTCAATTACTAACAGCCGCTTATCACCAAGCCATTTAAGGCTATGGTTCTTCCATTCAAATAATTTGTGGTCAAGTTCTTTGTTTTCTTTTTGAAATGAATTAATTGAATCCGACGTATTAGACTCCCCAAATAACAACAAATTAAGCCTCTTAAATATCTTATTTAACCAGGGAGTTTTATCTTCCTCTTGTTGCTCATAAGTTTGCTTAGGAGTAGTAAAACGAAGTATCTGGTCTAAGCTATCATTCAACGCTTTAATTGGAGATTCTCCAATACGGACTTTAATATACCACTGCTTTTTCGAGTCATATAACTGTGTTTCTAACTGCTTTTGTAATTCTTTCAGCTGCTTTCTAGACTGTTCTTGCAAGTTCTTCAACTGGTCTGCTAAATTTTTGCTATTTTCATTTAATTTTAGTTCTAATTGATTTTTAGCATTTAATTTATTTTCTTCTAATTTTACTTCTAACTCTGAATCATTCTGTAACTCTATTTGTTTTTCTATTTCTTTTAAATCTTCTAAAATTTGTAAAAACTGACTTGATTCTATCCTTATTTTTTTCTGTATAGACGCTAGCTGTTTACTCGTTTTTGCTTCTTCTAATTGATTATTAATTTTCTTTGTATCCTTCTGCTTTTGGTTTATTTCTTTTATACTTTTTTCCGTTTCCTGTAGAGGTTTTATAAATCCAATTAAATCTGTCAAATACTGACTTGATTCTATTTTTAATTTTTCTTGCCAATCTATTAATTTCTGACTTGTATTTGCTTTTACTAATTGTTCTTTCAAGTCTTCTTCTTGTTTATTTAAATCTTCTAAATTATTTTTTTGTGTATTTAAGTATTTTATTCTATCTTTTAAATTTTCTAATTGCTCTTCTTGATCCTGCAATTCCTCCAACTTTAATTGTTTTTTTAAGTACTCTAACTGCTCCGTTCTCCAGTTAGGAATTAATCCTGCCTTGACTAAGCTGGACTTACCTGTTCCAGGAGCGCCTACAACTACAGTCAAAGCATTTTGATCGACTTTCTCATAAAGCATTTTGATCTGTCTGTTTCTCCCAAAGAACAAGTGACTGTGTTCTTCTTCATAGGACTCCAATCCTCGGTAAGGATTATTTTCTGCGTTTAACGCTGGTGCATTCTCCAGTTTATTTAGCTCAAACCCAGGCAATAAAAAAATATATTCCCCTTTGCCGTGTTTCTTCAAGTGCCAGATTTCTGGGGTTTGTCGTTCGTATAGCTCTTCGCTTGGTGGCTCAACTTCATCGCGCAAATATGAATAAAGTTTGGTTGCTGTGATAATGTCACTGCTAAAGACATTTTTGCGTTTTTGTTCTTCTATTTGTCCTTTTAATACCCCTAAAAGTGCCGCAGCAAATGGAGAGTGTTTTCCATCGTCTTTTTGCCCTCGCTGTCCTAATAAATCCGAGGCTGTCTGATCTTGAGCTGCTGAAGTAATAACTTGCCATGCAGGATCTTTAATGAAGCGATCATAGCGTTGTTTATAGAGTGTGACATTCTCAGGAGTAGCTTTTCTCGTAAGGCTTGCCCAGCGGAATGAGCCAGCAAAGCAACAGTCTAAAATTGCCAACATATGACGACATTCGAGATTGATTAGGGCATCATGACATTCTTGCATTGTTATGTAGGTTATTGTATTATCAATAACGGCATTTTGAGGTATTAAGAAACCTGCTAGTTCTTTCCTATCGTCATAAGGATCTTTACCAATTCCATGCCCAGCAAAGTAGAAGAAAAGACGATCTTTGTTCGTAATATTTTCTTTTTTGTCGTCAACAGTTATTTGATTTTTTTTTAAGTCTTCAAACACTTCTTCAAGCTTTTCTTTAGTGGCTTGTTCATTTGTAAGCAACTGAACTTTATAGCCATATCTATCTTTGAGAATTTCACAAATTTTCTCTGCATCGTTAACAGCCGTCTCTAAAGGCTTTTTTTCATAGTTATTAATTCCAACAACGATTGCAAAACTATTCTCAAATTCATCACTCGATTTAGATGTTGATGAAACTAGGCTGCGCTGTTGAGTGGGAGTTAGTTGCTCTTGAGAGGTTGAATTTAGTTCAGGAACAGAGGGAGGTTGGGACGGTAGGCTATCTTTTTGCTCACTTATGTGTATTACTACATCTTCTTTTAAAGCGGTCGAAATATACTGCTCAATTTTTTTTTTCGGCGCTAGTGCTTCACTTAATGCCTTCAAACCTTCTGAATTATCTACAAAATAAGTCAAATGATCACAAGCTACTTCTTTGTTGAGAATAATCTCTCTCCCTTCTGGAAGTTTCTTAATGCTATTCACTTCCACAGCAATATCATTCGGTTGACCAAGGAAAGGAAATTCTACAACTTGAGTACCTAACTTTTGTATCAGTCGCTTTAATTTACTAGCTTGTTTTCCTTCTTGCTCCATAGCCGCCCGGATAATAGAGGTATTACCAGCAATCACTGAATAAGGAATACCTGGGTTAGGACTTGCAGCCAAATTTTTGAGAAAATCAGAATTAGGCTTCATTTCGTCTAGAGTGACATCTACTGCTTCTATCGCACTAACTAGACACCCTAAAATTTTTACTGGCCAAGCAACGCTCGAAAGGCTATTAAGTCCAATTCCCAAAGCTAATGTTGCTAAATCTTGAACCGTTGGCCAAGGAGAACCTGCGTTAGGAGTACCTAACATCACTAAATGTTGGACAATTTGATTACCTTCTTCTCGCTCAATAAACCAACGGGAAACTAACCCTCCCATTGAATGAGCGACAATCTGTAAAGTTTTACCGTGGTTAGCTGTTAGTCCCACTTTTACCAGTTCTGCCTTGAGAATACGAGCAATCTCTGAGATTGATGTATTAATGTTTTCGTAGTCAAAGGTTAGAATTAGGTCATAACATTCATTGAGAGAGCGTTGTTGTCCATCTATAGTCGCTTTAGCTCGTTGAACGCTCTTGACCATATCTTTGGTATCACCCAGAATGCCATGAACATAAAGCAAAATGTTTGTTGCTGTTTTGACCTGTGCTGGGATATCTTCTACCAGGGTTACAGTTTGATTTTCAGCGACTTTAACTGCTTTTAAATAATAGTTTTCAGATTTTCGCCCCAGCTTTTCGCTAACTACTTTCACAAAACAGATCCAAATGGAGCCTTGTACGCTTCTATCTGTGCTGTATGGATTTGGCAATCGTTCTAACTGAATTTCCGTTCCGCCCTCTTGTGTTCTTTTTGCTCTACCTAAAGGTAGGAAAAAATCTCCGTCATAGGTTATAGGCAAAAGGTGTTCACTTTCTTTTAGAGAAATATCAGCTAACAATCTTAAAGGATTCTCTTTAGTAACAGATTCGGGGTTCTCTACATCAGTAAGTTCCAACACACTTAACCTCGGATCAGTACCGCGACTATTAGTAAATTCGACAGTTTGAGTTATTTGAGAATCTTCTCGCAAGATGGGAGGTAAAATTATATTCCCCAAATTCCGACTGGCTTGAGATACGCTAGTTAACCGAGTATTTGCTTTTAAGCTCGGATGAGGTTGTAACCTGATTCCTGAACCTAAATCATTCGGGTTTATGTCAGAAATAGGAGTTTTATCTAAAGGACGGATAGTAGTAATTGTAACTTGTGTAGTAATCCAATCTTCTAGATATTCTGCTGGGGTTTCAGACTTCGCCGCACGATCATAAACCCGATTCATTAAACGATTTAGGGTACTTTTATGAATAAGCCCTCGATCTATTCCTCTGTCTGCATCGTTAGTCCGAGATGGATCGAGTTCTGCCTGATTTAGCAATCTAGCATCAAACTCAGAGGTGCTAACAATCAATTTAAAGATATCTGTATACTCAGTAATTCTTTGCTTCCATAAAGAATCTGGCACTTCGGTTTTTAGAAATACATTCTTATTAGCCCAAGCTTCCTGCCCTGGCTCAAGCTTTACGCTACCTGCTTCAAAAAAATCGTAACTACTTATATCGAAAAGCTCTGCAAGGTCGAGTAAAGCACAATAAAGTGTCTTGTCACTTTTATTAATTAGTTTTATTTTAAATGCATGATCGTATCTATTTCCATCTATCTCCTTATACTCCAAGCGGACATCCTTTGATTGTAGAAATAATTCATTATATTTTTGATTTCTAAAATGAAATTCCATCTGCACATCATGTAATTGAATCAAACCATTACCTGAACTTCCAAGTTCAGCTATTACATTCCAACGTGCAATATGTTCTAAGCATTGAATGGCTTTTTGGGCATTCTCTTGAGTATAACCATCAATCTGATTGACTAGAGGGCGGTCGTCTTGAAGCCGGGCAATTACATATTGATTCTTACGGCACAGCAGACGATACCTTATATCTTTGCTGTCTTTGTTCTGCTCTTCACGGACATAGGCCGACGGGTTGTCGTCAGGAGTTCTATGCTGAATGGCATTTCGTGCAAGATTTACCCCCTCTTCATCTCCTTCTAAGTAAACCCCTAAAGGTGGTAATGGTAGGCTAGTGATAACGGCTTTAAAAGTTTGGTCAGTAGCTAAGTTTTCAACACCACTAATTTCAATCTTACTTACAGATGACAATACTTGAGTTACTTTAGCTGTACCAATAGATTTAGATGAGTGGCGCAGGTCTTCAGTGTGGCTATCAAAGGTAAAGAGTGCTAGTGAAGTTGTTTCTTCCCTAGAAGGAAGTTGTATTCCATGAACAGCGCCCCCTTCAATTACCCAACCATATTTTTCGTTATGGCTAACTATAAAATAAGGCTCACGTTCTGCGATCGCACCATTCAGGAAAAGTTGATTTTCATCATTTGAACTATTCAATTCAAGTTGAGGAGACTGTTCGATAACTTGGCTACTAACTAAGGCTTTTGCCCGTCCCAACAAATCTCGATAGGTGAGGTTTCCCTTAGCTTGATGCAACGTATCTAATAAATAGTAAGAAAAAGCTCCCCGTGTTTGACCATCTCTATCAATTTCCTTCGCCTTCTGAGTAGCTTGACAAGCACTAAGAAGAACATGACGACCTCTAGGTATTTTCAAGCCAGTGGAATAATGTTCTTTGTTACTAGAATTAAATAGTGTTTTTAATTCTTCAAGTTTAACGATAAACTCTTCCGGGGGGCGGTTTCGCTTATCTGTACTTGCAAGGCGTACTCCTGTTTCTTGTAATGTATCTCTAGTACCAGAACCCGAATGGCAGCAATCAAGGATAATAGATATGTGTGGCTGATTTTCTGAAAGTTCAGAAATAAGTTTTGCCAATTCTTTATCGGCTAAATCCCACCCCTCATTAGTTCGGCTATCATAACAGACCAAGGTTTCATTCAGTCGATTTAGCCCAATATCCACAAACTCTTCTGGTGCCTGCTCTTGAGAACCATGCCCACTGAAGTAGAACAGAACTGTATCACTGCTCTTAGCTTGACGCAAGTCATTCCGAAACTCATGAATAATAGCTGCACGAGTTGCTTCTTGATTTTTAAGTGTCTTCAGATGTAATGTATAACCTTCCTGTGTAACTCTTTGTTTTAAATACTGTTCCATTGCTGTAATATCATTAACACATCCCTTCAAAGGTGGTATTGAAGTAACAGAATTTGAATCATATTCATCAATTCCAACTAGTAGTGCATAAATATTATTAGTCATGATTAGTCTCCTGAATTGAATAATCTATTAGTGGAACTTAGACAAAAAGTAGCCATAAAAAAGCCTCAAGTCTATATGCAGAGGGACTTTGACATCGTTTTGCCTAGTTTCTTGATATATCTAGGTTTCAATCATTTTTGAGCATTTGGTGTATTTTCCTTGCCCTGTATGGATTTGAGGTTTGTTTATGCCTCAAAAATGTTTAAGTCCCGTTAGAGGATATTTTAAAAGTCAAAACCAGTCAAAAATTATGCCAGTTGTCTGACCATAATACGAATCATGGCAATATAGATGAATGTCTCGGACGTGATGCAAAGCTTCAATAACGTCGTCTAAAACCCTTATTCTTTGTCAACTTTCAAAAATTTTCGGTCTACTGATTTTTTAGCATTGCTCAATCATGTCTACTACAACTTGACTCATCTTCAGCCCACGTAAAGCGCAAGCTGCATGAAACTGCTTCTTCAAGTCGTCTGTAATACTAATGTGCATAGCGGTTATTCTAAGTAGTGTCTATACAAAGCTACAAATGCACAGAACATGATTCCAGATTGATATTAGCAATATTCAGTAAATTTACGATAGGAGCTAAAATCAGAGCAAACGTATCTAAAGTACAATAATCCTTTAATAGCAAGGGTTTCGGCGTTTTTCTATTTAGCCAATTTTTTCATCAATATCCTTATGCCGTAAGGGTTTCAGAAATACCGTGCGTTTGCCCTGATTCTGCTTTGATGATTTCAACACCGCCAATACCTGCAAAATCTCCCTCACTGCCGCTTTCTCTTGCTCCATCTGCTGAACCCGGTTCAACAAGCCAAGCTCTTGGGAATGTACTTTGATCACTTTATCAAGTGATCAAAGTACATTCCAAAACTCGTAATGATAGTACGCCTGTGGGTAATTTCTGCTATCCCTGGTAATCGCCAATGAATACTGCCGCTTCCCTCGCCCTTATTTCGCCGCATTTTACTAGGGGATATCTCATTACTAGGACTAACGCCCTTGCGTTGGTAATGTTTACTAGGGCTATTACTCATTTACCCTAATCCGCTTTTCTCACAGATGCGATCGCTGTTCTTATTTTTTGCATATTAATACAAAGTTGATGACATGAATGCTCATGCCACCTTCTCGTAAGCTACGTTATTACTGCTTACAACAATAAACCTAAAATGTTATGCTGGCAAGTAGCAACGGTAAAAAAATTACTACGATGATAGATATTGAACACATCGCAACATTCAAATGGGGTAATAAACAAGCTAAAAAACTAACAGAATTACGTGGAAATATCCCCCGTCGTCAGCTTGAGCAAAAAACTACTGACCTTGGACTAAAGGTTGCACATCAATATATCCAGCAATTAGAGCAGCCTGACTATTATGCTACCCGCCTCAAAAGTGGAACAATCACTGTTTCAGTAGAGGTTGTTAACGTTTTGTGTGAAGCACTGAATGCCGATATTACCGATTTTTTCGATACTGCCAAAATAATTACTGTTGTTGCTTGACGCTTGTCCGTTGGTAACGGTAAAATAGAAACATACAAAACAAAAGGCGACCGCTTAAGTTTCGTAGGCTCTGCGATCACCCTTTGACCTTTTTACAGGAGTTTCTATTATGACCCATGTAAGGTATACACAGCAAGCCCTCTCCCGCTATAATCTACCCCGCATCAAAAGAATTGCTGCCGAACTCGGCGTAATACCCACTGGAGACAAAAGAGCGGCCCAAACCTGGATAAACGCAATTATCACCCACCAATCCACCCAAACTCACAAAGTCACCGACAACCAAGCCACAGCCCAAGCCGAACTCGACAGCTACATCGCTGACCAAGCCCAAGCCATAGCTCCCGAACCCCTTACAATAGTCGAAATCTCTTTTGACCATCACGAATATTACGCTGATGACAAACTGGTAGCCAGCATCAGCCATGACGACAACCATTTAACGCAACGCTGGGTAGTCATGGTTAACGATAAAGAAGTATTTCGTGCCAATACTCTAATGCGTTGCGATCGCTTCATCTACACTCACTACAAAGACGGTACATTACCTGTGCAGGAAAAAGAAGCAACACCCCCCACGACCGAAAACCAAATCATGGCGCATATCTTCAACGAGTGCCAGAATTATGGGTTTGAAATTCTCGGTGATGGGATTTACAACAACAAGGGCGTGAAACTGGGGCAAGTCGGATGCACTGACGGGAACTGGTGGGTAAAGAGGCGTTATTCAGGTCAGCAGCAGTATTCTAACTCGGTATATGATGCAGTGCGTAGGCTTTGCCCGTCGCAGACATCGCTGTCGATGGTGGACGTGTCTACTGATAGCAAATCCATTTTTGATGAATATATTTTAGACCAACCGTTAGAACAGCTAACTGGCAATAAATTGCAACGGCTGCTGGAGAAAGCGGAGTTAGTCACAGCGTAAATCTTGGGCTTCGCCTGGGAAAAGGTTAAAGGGAAAGGGGAAAAGGTAAATTTCTTCATTCCCTTCCCCTTTGCCCTTTCCCCCTTTCCCTAATTATTTATTCACCAATCCCCCATTAAATCTATGCAAGCCACAATCTCAATCCCTCAACACTGGGGCTACCCTCGCTTTGGTTTGGAGCAGCGCACAGAACAAGGCATGATTCTAGGACTTTACCACTACCCATCAGGCACAGAATTGGCTGAACAATTCGGTGATGGCTGGCGTTATGTCCTGATGCCTAACAAAAACTCTGACGAAATATCGTACTTGCAAGAGGATCAAATCCAACCGCTTACACCAGAAGAATTATTCTCAGAAATTACCGCAGAGATTGAGTTTTATCAACAGCAAATACTAATTCTGCAACAACAGTTAATCGTAGTCACCGGAGGTTTTACAAATGCCTAAGACGGTTGACAACAGCTTTGACCGTAGAGCCAATCATTTGCTGCGTTCGATTCAGCTTTGTGGTGGTTGTATTCCATTGCATCGGCTTCAGTTCCAATTTTCCGATTCAGTTATTCAAACACTGCTGGATAAAGAACTGGTGCAAGTGCAGAACACGGGACGCGGCTTTTTGTTGGAGATTGCCGAGGATTTTTAGGTTATTAATCCCATAGTAGAAAATCATGAAACTTTACGCGAAGATCATTGCACAGACTTTACCAGATTGGGCAAGCGTCGTTACAAAGAGCGCAGATTTATTTGAGATTGAAATTAACGATGAACACCCGAACTTTCAATTTCTGCTTGAAGAGTTAGCGACGGAGATTGAGCCAGGAACAATAGGAGTGAAAGCGGAGGATTTATGTTCACGGCTTGGCATTGAGATGTCTAACCCAAATCTGCGCTACTTAGTTGAACAAGCCCAAAATTTGATATCCCAGATTGCTACGCACCCAGATTACAAACAACTCTTGTCAGCAGGGTATCAGCCAGATTTAAACATTGCTGATGCTCAAACTGCTTTGACTTATCTGCAATGGGAGTTAGAGCGGAATCGATAA
>NZ_CP026694.1 GCF_002949795.1 Nostoc sp. 'Lobaria pulmonaria (5183) cyanobiont'
ATGGTCAGCGTTCTAGTAGTGAACTGTACAGTTAGTCTTGTAGCATAAAAGTAGTTTTTTAGTAGTTGATTTTGATTCAAGTGATTTTGAATTCGCTTTGATCATCACTTTTTTTCAAAAAAACTTTCCGCCAAAGATGGCGTACTGTGCGTCAGAAAAAGATGGATTCCAAGGCTTAGACCCTCTAAAGCGTGTTTTAAATTAGTAGGAAAATATGGGGATAAATCGGGTGACTTTTGGGATTTATTGGGAATTATTGAGCTAATGAGAATTTGGTGACTGGAAGATGTTGAAGAGGTAAAAAAATCAGCGATGAATTTGAATTTGCGTTCTGTAGGATTGGGATATATTGAGTTTAATTGGTGAGAATTGGTGAAAATCGGGAATTTTGGCGATTTTCGGTGTAATTCACAAAACAGCACAATTGTAATCTTTCACAAGATTTATTTACAAAGGCTGAAGGGATTACGGTATAGGCGTTTTAGCCTTTTAGGAATAATTCTTAACAAGGGGTCAAAAACGGGGTAAATTTTTGTAGATTTAATGTTGAATCTTGGTTCTGGCACGGTGATGCCCTAAGCGATCGCACTTCAACCGAGTTCCCAACAAACAATTCCGTTTGTTGGGGTAAATATAGCGAACGGCGGATACCCTTAAGTAGTTTATTTATAAAACAGTAAGCTAACGGGTGGCAGTGACCACCCATTTTTATGAGCCAAAGTGAACCTCCCTCTCGGCGGCTGGTACTAGCATCTCAAGTTGCGCGAATTCACCCAAGGTCAAAAACCCGTGCAGTTCCGAGTAAGAAAGAATTTCCATTTCACTCAAAATATCCTTAACCACCTCCCAACTTGGATTAAGGGATTCCAAGATACAAGCGATCGCTTCTGAGGCTAAAACCTTGGAATCTTCGGAAGATCGCACCTCCTCGGATTCACCCGCACCACTTTCTAGCTCTGACGCACCAGTGACGCATGAGTTTTCCATGCTCTGTAAGGGTTCCGCACCACTTTCTAGCTTTTCCGCCCCACTTTGGGAGCTAACCGCCCCAGTTTCGCCCCAGTTCCCGCCCCAATTTTCCTTATCCTGTAAGACTTCCGCCTCACCCGCCCCAGTTGGGGTTACATATTCTTCTTTTTCCATTGTCGGAGAAAGCAATTCAATTTTCATATCTGACTCTTCATTGTTTTCTCCAAAATTAGAAAAACTGGAGCGGGTGGGGCGGGTTGCTTGCTGTGACTGGGTTTCTGGGGCGGGTAGTGGGGCGGGTATGGGGCGGGTTGACTCTAAAGTGGGGCGGGTAACTTCCAAAATCCCGATGCCTTTCAGTATTGGAATCTGTTTTTTGCGAACATCACAGTATCTAGACCCTTTAACTGCTTTGGGGAAGAGTTGAGCGATTCGAGCGATGATTTGGTTGATGCCCTTCACGTTTTTGTCGCTGGGGCGAACTTGGTCGATCCATGTCCTACGATTGTTGTCATCTATAGTTAATGTGCCGTTTTGCTTGTACCAATTCTCTAGGAGCATCCACAAAGCGCTTGCCGACATCTCGCCGCCTTCGACGTAACCGAGTTTTTCGTCTTCAATGAAATCAAATAGGTGGTTATTTTCTCTCTGAAGGTTGCGGAAAGCGTCGGTTGTACATTCGTAATCAATCCCTGACTCTATGAGGTTGTTGAGAGCTTTTAGCATTCTATTTAGGAATGCGGGGGCTAATTTCGTTCTGATAAACTCTGGGTCATAACGGAATCGGGGGTCGCCTTTTATCTCGTTTGAATTGTTTGGGTCAGGATTATCTACAAAGGTTTTTTTGAATTCTAAAATTGCAATCCTATCTTTGATTGCTTGTATTACGCCTTGAAAAGCGGGAGTCTCGTTTAAGTTGAAAATACCTATTGCGTTAGAAGAGAATTCTATATGGTCTTTCCCTTTCTGTTCGCAATGTAGTGTATCTCCAGTGACAAATAATTTTAAACTTTGAAGTCTATCAATCCTAGATGTTTGTGGGTTTTCAGAAGCCCAGTTAACTCGACTATATATAAGTGGGGCTAGTCCGAATTTTCTGCCTTCGTCGTAGGATTGGAAGTCACCCAAGGAGACAGAAGTTAATCCATTCTTTCCGTAAATCGTTGATACACACTCGCGCAGAGCATCTTTACCATTAGAACCAAGACCAATTGCAAACATTGCTTTTACCTCTCTCCCTCTAAATTTTCTAACAGTTTTAAGGTCAATTGATGCAGCAACATTTCTAAGAAATATTTCTTGCTGTGGCTTGTCTAAACAAGCTAAAAGTTGCTCACAATATGTATCGTCAGCATTAGGGTCATATTCAATTAACGGTTCATAAATGAAGTAGTCCTGGGGCGTATGCGGGTCTAATCTTATTGTAAAATCCCTGCCTTCCCACTCAACCTTGACTATTCCATTGGTGCAATTTACACCAGGAGGATTGATTAGTTCTGGGTCAATTTCTGTTCCCATTTTCGCCCATTCCAAAACCTTTTTGACTGAACTGGGTGAAGCGTAAGGACAAGTTTTTTTACCCTGTTCATTCTCGACCACAAAGGAATTGCAAAAATCATAAATCCTTTTGCGCTCTGTAGAATCTGGAGAGTGTTTGTAGTGGTTGCCAGTGTGAAAGTAAAGCTTATCAGCAGCACAAATCCAGTTCTTATCGCCGTAGAGAGCTTGAAAAGCTTGCTGGGTAAAGGCTACAACCGGATTTTGGTCGTCATCATCAATGATATCTACCTCTGCCTGTTGCGCTTGCGATCGCTGCGCCACAGCCGCGTGAATCTCCTGCTCTAACCGACGGATAAATTCTGGTGTTTCCATCTGCCCCAAGATTTCTTTGATGTCACTTGATTTATATGGTAAATCGGGGCAGATGTCGTGCGGGTTAATTCCAATAAATGCAATTCCTACTTCGGCAGCACATTCAAGGCAAGTCTGGAGTTTCTTCAGTCCAGTGTCGTCTGGGTCATGTAGAAAAATGATTAATCCTATGCCTGAATCTTTGATAAGTTGGTATTGGGGTGTGATTGTTTTCTTATCCCATGCACTGCCTTGAAACGTAATCCCAGCAAGACCATGCTCCCGACCAACTTCTACGCATCCCTCACCTTCATGCTGGAGTAGCGCCGGGGTGACATTCACTGATTTAGCAGCAGCTAGCGCTTCATCAATGCGGTAAGCTTTCCAGGGTTCATCCCCTTTTCTCATCTCTGGAGTGCCATCTGGAAGCCTGTGCCATTGGCGGAAGGATTTATCTTTTCCCTTCTCTTTGATGTAATCTGCCCATTCATAGCGAATTACCCATTGGGTTTGTGAGTAAGGATAGATTGTTTGTGTTGCATTCCCTGGTATTCCCTTTGGGAGCTTGCAAGTTATGTTTTGAGTTTGGGGTATGTCAGTCGCCGCTTGGGTCAACATCACCAGTGCTAATTCACCATCTGGAATTGGCGCACTTTTGGGCAAGATTCTCTTGGGCTTCGCTGCCAAACGGTTTAGAGATGGAGTGTAATTAGCCCCTGCCCTTTCTGCCACCACTTCAGCCCAGGGTTTAATCGCCTCCCGGATGTCTTTGCACTCACACTGGTTAAAGCAGCTGTACTTCCCAGTTTCTTGGACAATGGATAAATTATGCCCACCGCAAACTGGGCAGATGTATTTATTTTTCTCTCTGGCTGGTTCTAACTGGTCTACAAAATTGCGAATATCAAAGGAGGCGAACGCCTGTTGATTGGGGAATTGTGCAACCATTACGCGATACCTCGAAGAACATTATTTAATTTTTGACAATTGCTTAATACATAAGTTGGCGATTGTTTCGGTTGAGCCAGTGCATAGTTAGGCTGATGAAAGCGATCGCGATCGCAGACTGTAAATTCTTCTATTGAATAGCACCAGTCTGGTTTACCGCAGTGGGGGCAAGCGTTAGCAATAGTTGCGAATAGCAGCTTGCTGGTAGTATCAGTATGAAATAGCTGTTTTTTTGACACTTTACAAATCCTCCAGTATGTGTAGTGGAGGAATTGGAGCTATCCCGTGGCAGTAATCTTCTAGTACAAACGTTCAAAAATCACGCTTTGCTAAAATTTCCGAAACGCTGTTGACATCTGGTTAGCCAGTGTTACATTAGCTTTACACCAAATCGTGTACGATAAAATTACTATTAGGGATATTAATTAGGCGGTCAAACCCAATCCCCAATTCCAATTGAATGAAAATCTGAAAACCTCGGTCTCCCAACGGGAAACGAGGTTTTCAACTTTTAGCCTACTTGTACTTGGATAACCAAGCCCTAACAAAGTTGTTGACTTCCGACTCTGTAATGACAAATGCACTGCCTTTCCTCCTGAGAACTAGAACTCTCATATCTCCTATCTCCGTATAAAGATGTTCCTTGTGATTTGGCGATGCCTTAGTGGGAGGACATAAAACCAAAACTTTTGCTGTGGGAGTCTTTTGAGCCTCACGGGAGGTCATCAAAAACTTATCTTTGTTCTTGTTGAGCCACTTTTCATAATCTGCTAACTCAACCAGTGGGCAAGGGTTCCATAGTTTCAATCCATTATTATCTTTGCGCTTGACCTGTAAAACCTCTCTTGCTTCGTTGTAGACAATTTCCCTATCTCCTTTTGACCGGATCGAGATAAACAGGTGAGTTGTTCGTGGAAATCTCACAAACAAGTCGATAGGGTTGTTGTTTTCTACCGGAAGTGTTGGGAAAACTTGCACTCCTTCGTTTTCAAACTCGTGGAAAATTGAGGTTCCTAATCTTTGTAACCTTACCAGTTTTTGAGTTACTACCAACGGCTTGTAAGCCAATCCAAAAATTAACCAACCTAACGGATGCATGACACCACCCGTACCCAGCGCAAGACCACCAGCCGCTAGAGCAACGGTGGATTGATAATCTATCGCCTCCCTAATTTTTTCAAACGCTGCTTCGTTGTGCAGTGGGAGTTGAAAATTTGCTGTTGGGTCTTTCAGGGTAGTCATTGGAGACTTTAAACATTAATGATGATCTAAAATCAGCACGAACTGTACTGATTCTAATGCTTGTGGCTTTCGTCAGTCATGGTGTACCCTTATCTTTTTTGTCCTTCGGTGCTGGTGTTTCACCTTGCCGAGATTTTACTGCTTCAGCGATTAGGATTGCTCCCATCTGACTAAGCGATCGCATTTCTGACTCTGCCATGTTCTCTACAGCTTCTCCTATATCATCTGGCAGCACAACCGATATTCGTTTACTCATAATCTCATTCTGTGAACAATTCATAGAATACTACTTCCTCCCATTAGTTTATTTCTTGTTAGACAGTAGCATTTTACTATTTCGTAGTAATTGACGCAAAATGCACACTTTGCTACTATAACATTATCAAGCCAAAAACAGCCACCCAACAAAGGCAATAGAAGCCAGAAAGTGATGCTATGGCTAACCGCTAACTGGATATTTGGACTTAAGGCGGTTGAGCCTCTAAATTCTCCAAAGCCAGGAAAATCAAGACTTTCACCAACCATCTGAACCATGACAACCGTATACACCAATGCCAAAAACTGGCTCGTTCAAGCTGACTTGTTAGCCAAATCCGGGCTAACTGACCTTATCGCCGGAAAAGACTCAGGTGCAGGGTATGGGAAGGCAATCATCGGTGATTTTTCGATCATGATGCCTGCCGCATACTCACTTGTTCGCAACCGAAACATCATGCACCACGAAACCATCTCAAAAGATGGCTGCTGGGTGCGGCATGTAGAAGGTTCTCGCCTGGACTTAAAAGACGTTCAATTCTTTTGGGGCAGTGCAGCGATCGCTCAAAGTGACCACACCTTGCTGCACGAGGATAAGGCCAAAAAAGCAGAACTGGCACTAGAAAGCATCCTTGCAGACTTATCAGTTCTTAATATTCCCGATGGAGTCAAGCTAGAAATTAGTTTGAGCAATCACAACCCCGAACGCTGGGCGACTGAGATTAAACGCAGAGTATCGGGGACTCACACCTTTGAACATCTGCACCCTGTAACTCGTTCTATTGTCACCAAAACAGTTGACATCGCGGTTACTGGCATTTATCCCGAAGGATTTGGCAGCATTGCCCACTGCTTATTTGGTGAAGCATCCCTGGTGCTTGACCCCTCAGAATTAGCGATCGCTCTCGATATCGGTTCATCAACTTGGTTGGTAACTGTCTTTAACGGCAGTGGTGCAGTGATTGACCGTCACTTGATTGAAGGTGGTTGCGGTGAACTGCATACCATGATTGCAGAAGCGCTCGACAAACGAAACGACCGAGTGAGTCTGCTGTCCAAGGATGTGAAGCACTCGCCCAGTCTCGTTAACCAGGGGATTATTGAAGGCACTTTCACTTATGGCGGCAACCACCTCACGGGCAAGAAGTTTGAGGCAGAGTACAGCCAATGCCTAGATCAGTGGTGGAGTACCAGGATTGAGAAATTCGCCAACTTTGTGACTGCTGGCAATTATCTAGACCGCGCTAAATACCTTGTCGCCTGGGGTGGGGGTGTTTCGCTGCCAGTGGTGGATCAGAACCTAGCCGATTTAGGTTTTGTGGTCTTGAATAATCCTCAATTCATCAATGCTTTGGGGTTGAAACTATTAACTCAAATTGCAAAGGGAGCTTAATTAATGAATTACGAATCTCGGCGTATAACCATCTCCTACCTAGCAGTAATTGAATTGTGCAAGATTTTTGATTTACCCCAAGATGCACCGACACAAGCATTATCAGCAGGTGTAGAGAAGCTGATTTTTCAACATGGCAATGTGCAAGCATCACCCAAAGCAGAAACAGCGCCATCTACACAGCCTAATAAATCGGCACTTAGCGCAATGGTCACTAATTTTAAAGGGGCAGCATGAACAGAACCACATTTAGAAACACGGTTTTAGGCATTGGTGCAACAGCAGCAGCATTAGCCCTTGGCTACTTCGGAGTCCAGCAGCTTGGCAGAAACAATATGTTTACCATTGCCGCAGCTGTCGGAGGTGGAGGTGCAATCAGCTATGTACTGCAAAAGCCGAGTGAGCAGAAACAAAGAGCCAGTGAGCCAGAAGCACCAACCGCACCAATCAAAACCCAAAGGAAAAGAAATAAGTTGTGAGATCCCAAACATGATGCAGACACAACCCCAGAAGGCGACTAGCTCTCATTATCAGTAGTTCGATTTGAGTATTGTATAGAAAATAGGAGGAATTATGTCACAGTCCGGGTTTGAGGCGCTTAAAGAAATGATTTCTAGAAACCTCGATAAAGGTAAAAAAGGGGAGACAACCTTTCATGGTGAACCGTCTGAAAATGTCAGTCCAATTTTAAGGGCAGCTAGCGAATTAGGTTTAGAGCAACACACTGTTTTGAAGCCAAACGGGGAGACTTACAAAATCACTCTCAAGCGAAAGAATAGCGAACAAACGTGATAAAAACCCAAAGTCAAGGAAACAAGTCATGAGCGACCAAGATACCATGCAGACACAGCCAAGCCTAACAACTACCGAAATCATGACCATCATCCTGGGTTGCGAACAGATTCTTCGGTTCGTGCAAGCATCCCCAAATTATCAACAAATCGAAGCGTCCGAACGGTTCAGTACATCGAATGACCTAAAAATAGGTGATGCAGTGCAAGCCTTGATGGAGATTCACGAAGCGATTCTAAATATCGAGTTCTACTCCCAAGTTTGAGGAAGCAAATGTTAGAAACGACAGCCCTACAACGTAACCACCTCTATGAATTCCGTGGTCAACAACTGCGCTATAGCCACCACTCTAATTGTCGAGTCAATGCACCTTTCGTTTTTAACGACTCTAAGGGCAGGCGTAAAGAATTAAGTCAAAACCAAGTCCAGAGGGAGGTTTTTGAACTTGTTGAGTTTTGTGAGAACTGATGATGAAGCGATTGCCCCGACCGACCAAAGTAAGTGCAATCGCCTCACCCGAAAGTGCATCAAGTACACATCGTTACAAGGATTCTAACAAATGACACTTGATTACAAAAATCCCAACGATTGGGGACGCTCACCTCTGACTGACCGCGCCCTGAGATTAGAGCAATTCAAAGCAGAAAATCCTGAACAGTGGTCAGCAATGATTTCGGCTGATATTGAGGCACTTGACACACCGCTAGAAGAAAGTGAAAATTACCCACCCTTCACCGGAACTGAATTCTTAGCAACTCATGAAACAATCGATGACCATCCATACTCTGCTGCATTTGGTCAATTCTTGGGTAATGGGATTGACGCGGACATTGCAAATACTTTGGCGTTTGGCTGCAACAGATTTGATTTAATATCTGAAGATTTGGACGACCCCATAAGGCAACTAGCAACGAGAATTTATAGCCGATTTGAAGAGATGGGCTATTGGCATGAATTGCTCCAAGAGTCGAGCGATATCAACTACGACTTAATACCTTATTAGGAGATTAAATGGCACGTAATTTTGGAGGAGCGAAACTCAAAAATCATATTCCCAACAATGCCCCCGGTACGTTAGGAGCAATGGGGAGACTGTTTGATGTGTCGGCATCAGAGTTCAACAAAGCCTTACAGGGAGATCAAACGGTAATCACCAAAATTGCAGACATGGCGCGACTGTCTGACACAGCTAAGGCCAATCTGCCTAAAGCTTTGGAAGCATATCGGAAGATTATTGAAACAACTGGCGATGTAAACCAAGCCTACGCTGAACTGGTGCAATTGACCCAAAAACACGGTACGCAAACCCTGAAAGCTATCAACACCAGTAAGACAGGAGAGCAGCGTTTTAAGAACGAGATGACCGAAATGCAGGCGGAACACGTCAACGCTACCACTGCCGAGGCCACCCGTCACGCTCAACGTTCATCCTTGATTCAGATATCTGGGGCCACAGCAGACCTTATGGCATTGGCTAAGTATGAAGTTGATTTAATCAAAGCTTCTAACAAGCTGCCTGAGACACAAGACGCAGCAGATCGAGCTTATGAAAATGCCGTAACTAGCGCACTGTGGACTAATGGCAGTGAAGCCAAAACCGACCGCATACCAAAGCCCAATTACTCGCGTACTGCTGGGATTAGTCGAGTAGGCGACTGGTTCAGGAATTTTATGGGCATCTAACCATAGTTAGCTAAAAGCCAGTAGTGACGGAAAACTCTGGCTTTTTCTGTTTCACCCCAGGCGAGGTAAACATGAATGAAATTGATTCCCTATTATCACAGTTCCAAACGAATGGCGAACAATCCACACCGTTAATGTGGGGTGAAACTACTGAAGAAAAACCGACCCCAGAGAGCGAAGACGGCGATCGGTTAGAGCAATCTATTAGAGATGTCTTCAGTAACAAGCAACTGCTAAACAAAGCACTGGCTACATTCCTGGGTGTGTTTACTGCCAATGCTGGAGTCAGCCTACTAACAACTCTAGGGATTGGGGCGATCGCTTCTGGCACACTCGGCAGCATTGTACTTGGGCTATTTTTCGCCAACACTCTCACGAAAATTCACTATGACGGCAGAATCTATATTGGTAAAGACTTCATAGTGGCGACTGCCCAAACTGCAAGTGTAGGGGCTTCGCTGTGGGTGGCTTTTGACGAGTATCGAATGGTGTCTAATGCAACTAATACAGGTAAGACACGGTTCTATTCAGAAGTAAGACAGTACGAAGTTAAGCCCAGTCCCCAGACTGACACCCCTTGGTTAATGATCGGGTTGGCAGCATTAGGAGTGTTGTTGCTTGCAGCTATGACGAGGGGGAGAAGCCAATGAAACGTAAGCAGTTTGAGGATTATTTACGATCAGGAACAGCCAACAATATCACTGTGGGGCTGCTGGCAACCATTGGCTTAATTTGTGGGGCAAAGTCATTTACTGGCACGATGATTAGTTTGGTTGAATATTGCTTCATCCCCGAAAAGCTCACTCATCCGGTTAACCGTCAAAGGTACTGCACTCCCAACAAGCGTTACATAATGCCCGAAGCGGAGTTTTATGCTGAAGCTTATGCACCAGCTAACCCAGAGTTTCAGCGTGATAACTTCCTGCCAACCAAAGCTACCCGTTTAAGAATAATCCCCCCAAGTAACCCGGATAAGGCTTTGTGGGGATTAGCTTCAGTGTTTTTTCTAGGAGGAGCCTATGGGTTATCCAAAGCTAGGGAATGGCGATTAGTCCAACTAATGCCCTCTGTTAGGGAAGAAATTCGTAGCAACTGGTTAATTTCTAAACTTTGGTACGGGTTAAGGCTCCATAAGGAAGCATATAGCGCACAACTAGATTACGAATTCCACCAATGGACGGAGAATAGACGGGTAAGAACCGCGCAGTTGTCACAAATGACACCGCAAGAGTTAGCCATCTTTCAGGAACAAGTGAGATTAAGGGCAGAGGCAGAAGCACGGGTGCAACTGCAACAGGCAACTGGACAACCAGCCGCAGCATTACCAGGGCAGTCAACGCAGGATATTGCTAATCCTGGGGATAAGGTTGAAGGAAGCTCTCAAGAGACGCTACAACAAAATATTGCTGGAAGTCTTCACCCATCAGAAGCTCTTGCCCTGAATACTTTGCAAGCCCTAGCCAGAGCCGATAGCTCTACTGCTTTAGTTGCCGCACCGGGAAGCGGTAAATCAGTAACGCTCAATTACTTAATTGAGAAGATTTTGGCAGATTCACCTAATGCTGATATCTGGGTAATTAGTGCTAAGAATGATAGTTTCTGTGGTTTACGAGAGAAGGAGAGAGTAATTGTCTTTGATCAAGAAAACCCAGACCTAGCCAAAGAGGTAATTGATAGCTTTTACACCGACTACAAAAAGCGTAAGCAACTACCAGAAACAAAGCGCGAATCCTTACCACCATTGATTCTAATTCTGGATGATTGGTTAGTGATTGCTGACCAATTAAGCAAGCATTACTCCGACTGGAATTATGGGGGTAAATTACTTGATGTTTTACTGATTGGTCGAGAGTTTAATACTAAGTTTATTGCCTCGCTACAATCTTTTAATTTGGCGGCTTTGGGCATTGAAAAGATGGATGCTCAAACCCGGATGTGTCTCAATTTACTGCTCTTAGGTAACAGGTATATCAAGAACGAAAGGGAGCAAGAATCTTATGGGGTATTGGAGTTGATTTTAAATAGAGGTGACATTATTCCAGGTAAGCAAGAGAGAGAACAAATTAAATCTAAATACCAGTCAGTTAAAGCAGTCTCTTATCAAAACTTACGTCCAGTGATGATTGCTTCCGTTGGAGGTTTTGTTGTGGCATTAATGCCAAAATTATCTAATAAAGCCAAGCCGATTGCTTCGGAGCAGGAATATCTAGATAGAGTATATGAGCTTGAATTTAATTTAAGTCAGACTCACCATCACCAACAAAAGCCATTATCTGAGGTGGCTAAAAAAATTTATGAATACTTCCAGAACGTGAAGAACAAAACGCCAAAAACATTACGGGATTTGAAGAAGGCTGACAGATTATTAGGCTATTCAGACCAAAAATTAATTGATGGTTTAGCTGAATTACTTAAGGCTCATAAGATAAATTCTGACGGCAATGATAACTACTCCCTCCCTGATTGGTGAGCGTATTGCCGTAATGCCGTAGTGAGCAGGAGGTATGTAAAACTGGCTTTTCTGGGTGTCTACGTCAGGAGGCAGCAATCACGGCAATCCTTGCCCTGTATAGGTCGTAGACTACGGCTGCTTTACGGCATCGTGGACACCCACGGCAGAGACACCAATAATAAATCAGCCAAAAAATAGCCATTTATTATTAGAAGATTATCACGCATCATGCTAAAAATTGTCATCGTTGAACGAGAACCATTCACGCTCTTAGGTATCAAGACTGCTATTTCACAATCTCCTGACATAGAAGTTAGTGGTGAAGCCACTCAAACAATGTCAGGAGATGACTATTACTCCTACAACACACTCCAGGAGCTTGAAGATAAAATGAAAAAATAGCTGATTTTAAATAACAGTCTTTTCTTGTTGCTTAGAAACTGGCATTAAAAACAGTTTTGGGAATAAAAGTCCAGAACGATTTTTGTAGTCATCAAACTCAGAGTAACGAGATAAAGAAGAGTCTTTCTTAAGCATATTTGGAATAAATATCATGCTGAATAAACCTCCTATAATCAAGAATGGGAGCCAGTGTTGAGTCAGCATTTTTTTTCATATACTACTAATGCCCCTTGCTCTGTTCGTTTAAGGAAGATAACTTAATCCGCCGACTTTCACGCGATAGTGGTACTAAAACTGGGGCTTGATTTTGAGTATTGCTTTCTTTAAAGCTTTCCACCACTTTAGATAGTTGTGCAATTGTCGATGCTTCAAATACGCTACGCAAAGGTAACTCCACACATAAACCGTCGCGCACTCTAGAGACAAGCTGAGTTGCCAGTAATGAATGACCGCCTAATTCAAAGAAATTGTCATAAATTCCTACGCGCTTAATTCCCAAAACCTCAGCAAAAATTTTCACCAGCACTTGTTCAACAGCAGTCCGAGGTGCGGTGTAATTTTTAGGCAATTGGGGCTTAATTACATCATGCAATGCTCTCAAGGCGCGGCGATTGACTTTATCATTAGCTGTTAGAGGTAAAGACTCTAATACTACAAAAGCTGATGGCATCATGTACTCAGGCAGTTTTTGTGCTACGTAAGTCTGTAACTGCGGCACTAATTTACGCGCTGCTTTGGCTTGTAGGGGATTATTGGCGTAAGATTGCCAGGGACGAGAGTGAGTCGTGCTATGTGGAAAAATAATTCTCTTACCTACTCCATCTTGTCGTACAAAAACCACATCATAATGACCTTCAATACTTGAATGTGACCAGGTAATATCAACCCCATAAGGTACATTCAGCGCATATAAATCTTCTGGATCTACTCCGAAATTTTCGAGTTCTTGCAAAGCTTTACGTATTTGACCTACAGTTTTAAAACCTTCTACGTTTGATAGCCATTCTGCTGTTTTAACTGCTGACATTACCCGCGCATTAGGTACATTGATAATGCTTAATATTTCTGGTTGATTCTCAATTAATAACTGACGTACTGCTGAGATTGTTAGATTATCTTCAGACCAGTTCAGCACTGAATAATTTCCAGTATTCTTAACAGTTTCGGCACTAATATGAAGAATCACATTGTAACGAAACTCAGTTAACTCATTGTGATGTTTACCCCGCATCAGTTGAATTTGTACATGATTTATCTGGGGAAAGTGTTGCTTTATGGCAGTAAAAAAAGCTGGGTCAATGACTAACTCTGTTTCTTGAAATATTTGCATTTGTACCCGTTGCTGCAACTCGAAGCTGCTAAGGGTAGGTTCAGCTTGATACAGTTGCACTGACGCATGAAAAGCTTGCAAGAGTGGCAAACTACGCACATCTCCTATGAAGATAAAGCCACCCGGAGCAGTTGCCTGCACAGCACCTTCTAATACACTAATCAGATAATCAATAGTAGGAAAATATTGTACAACCGAGTTCAGAATTACTGCATCAAAAGCTGCTGTTTCTACTTTCTCGAAGTCAGTAGCCATTTGCTGATACAGCGTTACCTGCGGCATTTCTTGCTTTTGTAACTGCTGCTGAATGTAGTTAAGTGAAACTCCGGAAAAGTCTGTCCCCCAATATTTAGTGCAGTGAGGTGCAACCCTAAACATAATTAAACCTGTTCCACAACCAATTTCTAACACTCGTTTAGGTTGAAAAGCCAAAATTTGCTCGACTTGGTTATCCACCCACTCACGCATCTGCTCTGATGGAATAGGTTGATTTGTATAACTACTATTCCAGCCTACAATATTCAATTTTGGATCGGAATCAACAGGTTGGTTATAAGTTTCGTCATAGAGCATCTGCCATTGCAAAACTTGCTCATTCTGCAATTGCATTAATTGCATATTCTCTTGCTCGCTGCTGTATTCGGTTTTTGGTACTACATAAGCTACTAGGCGTTTTTCTCCTTTCTCCTCCCGAATTATAACTACAGTTTGCTGCACTGCTGGATGCTGACTGAGTACCCCTTCAATTTCTCCCAACTCAATGCGGTAGCCGCGGATTTTTACCTGCTCGTCGAGGCGACCTAAAAATTCAATGTTGCCATCTACTCGATAGCGAACTAAATCACCTGTCTTATAAAGCCGTGCTTTTAATTTATTAGTAAAAGAATGATAAATGAAGGATTCAGCAGTTAAGTCAGAACAGTTTAAATAACCTCGCGCCAATCCATCACCACTTATGTACAACTCTCCCGAAACGCCGAGGGGTACAGGTTGTAAATATTTATCTAATATGTAAACTTGTGTATTGGCGATCGCACGACCAATTGCAGGTGCTAAATTATCTTTATGTTTAACATAAATATGAGCAGAAGTTGTAACAACTGTGTTTTCAGTTGGCCCATAATTATTAACTACTTGAAAAGGATGGTCAGCTAAAGGATATTGATTTAATTTGTCTCCACCTGTGAGTAATATTCGTAAAGCCGCGTTCTTCGGAAAATCTAATAATAAAACTTTCTCTGCTAAAGGTGTTGGTATGAAAGAAATTGTTATCGCTTTTGATACTAGCCAATCTCGTAGTTGTTCAGGTATTTGCCTGATTTCATCATTTACAAAATAAATGCTTGCACCAGCACTAAGATAAGGCCAAACTTCCCAACCGCAAGCGTCAAAGCCAACTCCCGAAATCTGCGTTGCTCGGTCAAGAGGTGAAACTGTAAACGTTTTTTGATGCCAAAAAACTAGATTTAACAATCCTTTATGTTCTATTTTAACCCCTTTAGGCTTTCCAGTTGAGCCAGAGGTATAAATAACATAAGCAAGGTTATCTACTTTAACTTGACTGGTAAGATTATCTTCAAGTTCTTGAGTAATAATTTCCCAATCACTATCTAAAGCGATTACCTCTGAATTATGGGTTCCTAGACGTTTAATCCATTTATCTTGAGTTAATAAAACTGAGATGTTAGTATCTTCAAGCATAAAGTTTAAACGTTCAGACGGATAGCTTGGATCTAAAGGTACATAAGCTCCGCCTGCTTTTAGGATGCTCAACATCCCGATTACCATATCAAAAGAGCGTTCTACACAAAGTCCTACTAAAACTTCGGCTTCAACTCCTAATTTTTTTAGATAATGTGCAAGTTTGTTGCTGCGTATATTTAACTCCTTGTAGGTGAGTTGTCTGTCTCCAAATACCAAGGCTATGGCATCAGGTTTCTGCTCTGCAAAACTCTCAAATAACTGATGGATACACTTATCCTGAGAATAATCTGCCTGGGTATTGTTCCATTCAGCTAATAATTGATTTAGCTCAGATGCGCTTAAAAGTGGTAATTGTGCAATTCGGTCTTCTGGATTTGCAACTATACCCTCCAGTAATATTTGGAAGTGTTCTAGCATCCTGGTGATAGTAGCGTCATCAAATAAATCAGTGCTGTAAATTACAAAACCACTAATTCCCTCTGAGCTATCTGCCCATAACCCATTTTGAGTATTTGGCTCCCACAAGTGGAACTCCAAATCAAAGCGCGTTGTTTCCGTTTCAAATGGTAGCGGACTTAAAGTCAAACTAGGTAACTCTAACGCGGACATTGGCGCATTTTGGAGCGCAAAAACTACTTGAAAGAGTGGATTTTGATTTAAATTCCGCTCTGGATGTAGTTCCTCTACAAGTTTTTCAAAAGGCAAATCTTGGTGGCTGTATGCCCCTAAAGCTACCTCTTTGACTTGACTCAATAATTCCCTAAAAGTTGGATTTCCACTTAGTTGGGTACGCAGTACTAAGCTATTGACAAAAAAACCAATTAATCCCTCAATTTGACTGCGGTTGCGATTGGCAATAGGTGAACCGATAGCAATATCTTCTTGTTGTGTGTAGCGGTAAAGAAAAACTTGGAATGCTGCTAGTAGGGTTATAAACAAAGTTACCCCTTCTTGCTGTCCGAGAGCTAAAAGTGCTTTGCTCAAACTTTTTGATAATTGCAGAGGTTGCCTTGCACCCTGGTAACTTTGAGCAGCTAGTCTTGGTCTGTCGGTTGGCAGATTTAGCATAGAAATGCCATCTAATTGCTTGTGCCAATAACTCAGTTGCTTTTCTAATACTTCCCCTTGCAACCACTGGCGTTGCCAGTATGCAAAGTCTGCATATTGGGTTGTAAGTTTCGCTAGAGGAGAAGGCTGATTGCTGGCAAAGGCTGTGTAAAGTGCTGCTATCTCTTGAATCAGCACCCCAATAGACCAACCATCACAGACAATGTGGTGCATAGTCAGCAGCAGGATGTATTGTGTCTCATCCAACCGCAGCAGTTTTACTCGTAGCAACGAATCAGTTGATAAATTGAAAGGATGTTGAGCTTCTTGGGTAGTAAGTTGTCGTGCTTGTATTTCTCGTTCGGCTTGTGGCAGTTGCCGTAAATCTATTACTGGTAAGGGTATTTTGAGCGTAGGATTAATTACCTGAACTGGTTGCCCTGACTGGATGACAAAAGTGGTGCGTAAAGCTTCATGTCGGCGCACAATTTCGTTAAAAGTTTGCTCTAGCGCGGCTTGATTGAGCGAACCTGTTAAATTTAGTGCTAGTGGAATGTTATAGAAAGGATTATTAGGGATTAATTGGTCAAGAAACCACAGCCGTTGTTGAGCAAAAGAGAGGGGAAGATTTTCTGACCGCGAAATAGATACTAGAGGTCTAAAGCTGTGATTCTTAGTACGATTAGATACTTCTAAAAATTCAATAATTTCTGCTTTCCGCTCTTGAATTTCTGCACGCAGTTCTGCTGTAATAATTCCTTCAGGGGCGTTACAGCGAAACTTTTCACCATCAATAAAAACTTGAATATCTAAGCTGCGAAGATAAGATAAAAACTCAACGGTATTCAAAATTACACCCCTTCGCAACTATTGTTACAACAAAGGCAGAGGGCAGGAGGCAGAAGGCAGAAGGAAAAAAGCATTAATAAAAAACTTGCATTTGCAGGGTCTAAAGCCCAGTTTAAAAAAGGAATTGTATCGAGACGCGTAGCGCGAGATAGAAAGCGTCCAAGATAAATCACACGTTTTTAAACGTGGGTTCCCTTCTGCCTTCTGCCTTCGTACTTCTGCCTTCTGAATTATAAGCTTTTTAAGCTTTTTTAAATAAATAGTTATTTCTACTTAGCTGCACTGCTTATTAACTAACCCAATATTTTTATCACACTTATAACAGGGTATAAATCATTCTTGAGGTTGAAAATCGGATGGTTGTAACTGTGGTATGAACCTAAAAGACAATGCAGTTAATGACGTATCGCAAGGTTTAGGCTCATGCTGTTCATGCCTCATAATTTACTGCTCGTATGGTTGAGTCAACTGCTGTCCGTTGGGGTACTTGGTGGGGGAATATACATTCTCTATGAGTGGTACGAACGAGAACTTGTAGGAACATCTTACTTGGTGGCTGGACTAATAATGGTTCTGTGGACTTTTGGCGGTCGTTTTATCAGTTTGCCACTGCTGCGCCGCCCTGGAGTCGAGGAACCCAAGTTTATGCGTAGCAAAACCGTGCAGCGCTTGTCACGTCCAGATGGGAGCGTGTTGCAAGTAGAGTTTTTTGGACCTGAAGATGGTCAACCAATTATTTTGTCACACGGTTGGGGGCCAAACAGTACTGTATGGTATTATGCCAAACGACAACTGAGCGATCGCTTCCGAGTAATTGTTTGGGATCTACCAGGGCTAGGAAAATCCTCCAAACCGAAAAACAACGATCACTCTATAGAAAAATATGCCCGTGACTTGGAAGCTGTTGTTGCCATAGCAGGGGATAAACCTGTTATTTTGGTAGGACACAGCATGGGTGGGATGATTAACCTGACATTCTGTCGCCTGTTTCCAGAGCAATTAGGGAGTCGGGTGGCTGGCTTAATTCTTGTAGATACTACTTACACCAATCCGGTAAAAACTTGTATTTTTAGCGGTCTGGTACGTAAATTGCAGAAACCGGTACTCGAACCTGTGTTGTACCTGACTACTGTGCTGTGGCCGATTTTTTGGTTGATGACTTGGCTCTCGTATTTGAATGGTTCGCTGTACATCACTGTCGAACTGTCTGGATTTACGGGTACTGAAACACGTGGTCAACTAAGTTTTGCAGGTCTATTATCAGCATTGGGTTCGCCTGGTGTTCTGGCTCGTGGCACACTGGCAATGTTGAAGTTTGATGAAACAGAAACACTTGCAACTATTAACATTCCTGTATTGGTTGTTTGCGGCAATTCAGATATAGCAACTAAACCTGTTGCAAGCGATCGCATGAAAGCAGAATTGCCTTACTCTCAAAGAGTCACCATAAAACCAGGTGGACACATGGCATTGATGGAACAAAACCAACAGTTTGCCAAAGCAGTCAGCACGTTTTGTGCTGGCTGCTTATAGCTGGGATGATTACCTAAAACTTCCTTTGCTTCTTCACGGGCTAGATGTACTTAGTACCTTTTGATTAGTTCCAAAGTAGAGGTCGCCACCCAATTCGCACATTTTCCTAACAGCTTGAGTTAATCGCTACTGCGGCTCGTACACATATACCGGATGGCATAAATGGCATGGTGATTCCTAACTCAGGGGTTTCTCAAAATTCCACTTCTTCTCGCTGAATTCCCGTAGTTTCAGTATTATCCCCACCTTTTGCTGCCCAACACATTGTGTCACTAATGTACTTAGCAAGTTGTTCAACAGTTGGTGTTTCAAACAAATTGCGTACAGGCAAATCTATTTGTAAGGTGTCACGAATGCGGGAAGTTAGCTGAGTAGCTAGTAGAGAATGACCGCCCAATTCAAAGAAATTGTCGTGAACGCCTACTTGCTCTTTTCCCAAGACTTTAGCCCAAATTTCTGCAAGTAACTCTTCAACCTGCGATCGCGGTGCCACATAATCTTGATTATAGAAAGTAATTGTCTCAGGTATGGGTAAAGCATGGCGATCGACTTTGCCATTAGGTGTTAGAGGTAGAGATTCCAATACCATATATGCTCTTGGCACCATGTATTCTGGTAATTTTTCTTTCAAGAATTGACGAAGTAAATATGCAAAGCTTTGCACGTCTTCCATTGGTATCTGTTCCTGCTTGAGAACAATATAAGCCACCAAATACTTATCATCAGGTACGTCCTCACCAGCAATAACTATAGTTTCTTTCACTGCTGGATGTTGACTCAGCACTGCTTCAATCTCTGACAACTCAATGCGGAAGCCACGAATTTTTACTTGAGTGTCAATGCGACCTAAAAATTCAATATTGCCATCTGGTAAATAACGAGCTAAATCACCCGTTTTATAAAGACGTGTTTTTGGTTTGTTACTAAAAGGATGAGTAATAAAATGTTCAGCAGTTAATTCAGTGCAATTGAGATATTCTCGCGCCAGCCCCTCCCCACCCATATATAATTCGCCAGTAACGCCAATAGGCACAGGTTGTAAATGGGTATCTAATATATAAATCTGCGTGTTTGTAATGGGGATACCAATAGGTAAAGATGTGGCTGATGGGAACTCTTCTACGCAGTAATAAGAGGAAAATGTTGTATTTTCTGTAGGTCCATAAACATGAATTAAGTGCTTTGGCGCACCAGATTGGAGAATCTTTTTAATCCATCTCGTATCAACGGTTTCGCCACCAAACAGGAAATATTTCAAGGTTGCAAAAGCTTGCGGAACATCTCTAACAACCTGTTGAAATAAGGCGGTGGTCAAAAATAGAATATTGATACCTTTTTCTCGTAGTTGTAATGCCAATTCATGAGGCGAAATGGTTACATCTTTACTAATCCCTACAAGTTGAGCGCCGTTAAGTAGCGCTCCCCAAATCTCGAATGTCGCAGCATCAAAAGAAGTGTTTGAGGCTTGGGCGATTTTATCAGATGGTGACAATTTTATATAGTTAGTATTGCACACTAACCGATTTACAGCTTTGTGAGGGACAGCCACTCCCTTGGGTTTTCCTGTAGAACCAGAGGTGTAAATAATATAGGCTAAATTATCACTATTTAAATCGCTTTTAAGATTGTCTTCCTTTTCTTGGGTAATAATTTTCCAGTCTTTATCTATAGAAATAAATGGATTTGAGAAACCTTCAAAATGCTTGAGTAAGTTTTCTTGTGTCAGTAATACTGAAACTTGTGCATCTTCCAGCATAAAATTTAGGCGTTCTTCGGGATAGCTGGGGTCTAATGGAACATACGCTCCCCCTGCTTTAAGAATTCCCAATAACCCGATTATCATTTCTATAGACTGTGAAATACAAATGCCAACTAAAACTTCTGAACCTACTCCTATTTTTTTTAAGTGGTGCGCTAGTTTATTGCTACAAGTATTCAACTCTTGATAAGTAAGTTGTTTGTTAGCAAAGTTGACTGCTATAGAATCAGGATACTGCTGTACCTTTTCTTCAAACAATTGATGGATACACTTATCTTGAGGATAATCGGCTTGGGTGTTATTCCATTCCACCAATACCTGATGTAACTCCACTTCACTTAATAACGGTAAATTTGTAATTCGTTGTTCTGGATTTGCAACAATAGCTGACAATAGAGTTTTAAAATGTTCCACCATCCGGCTAATGGTGGCTCGAGCAAATAAATCTGTGTTGTAAACGATTACACCTCGGAGACCTTCAGAATACTCCCAGTTTCCGCCCCATAAGCTCCTAAAATCCTCAGAACACTTCCACAGATGCAGTTCCAAATCAAAACGTGTTTTTTTCAAATCAATATTCATAAAGCTGGGTACTAATCCAGGCAGTTCTAGCGCTGACATTGGCGCATTCTGGAAACCAAATACCACTTGAAATAAAGGATGGTGGCTCAAGTTTCGCTCTGGATGTAGTTCTTCAACTAACTTTTCAAACGGCAAATCTTGGTGGCTATATGCTCCTAATGTTACCTCCCGTACTCTGCCTAGTAGTTCTCGAAAGGTGGGATTTCCAGATAAGTTACTATGCAGCACTAAACTATTGACAAAAAAACCAATTATTCCTTCAATTTCACTATGGTTACGGTTAGCAATTGGTGAACCTACCGCGATATCTTCTTGATGTGTGTAGCGGTAAAGTAATGTTTGGAATGTTGCCAACAGTGTCATAAATAAGGTGACACCTTCTTGCTGTGACAGCTTTTCTAGTGCATCAATTAGCTTTTTTGGTAACTCTAGAAATTGTGTTGCTCCTCGATAGCTTTGTATAGCTGGTCTTGGTTTGTCAGTAGGCAAATGCAGTATGGAAATACCGTTTAATTGCTCCCGCCAGTAAGCTAACTGGGTTTGGAGTACTTCTCCTTGCAGCCACTCGCGCTGCCAGTGAGCAAAATCGGCGTACTGAAGAGGCAGTTCTAATAGAGGGGAAGGTTGGTTTTGTGCAAAAGCTGCGTAAAGCGTTCCCAGTTCCCGAATCAGTACCCCCATAGACCAATCATCGCAGATAATGTGGTGCATATTCAGTAATAGAATATGTTCCGTCTCGGAAAGCACGAGGAGTATTACTCGCAGCAATGGCCCGGAGGATAAGTCGAAGGGATGTTCTATCTCTGCGGTAATAATAGACTTTGCTTTAACCTCTTGTTTATCAGCTGGCAATTCCTGGAGGTCTAATACACACAGAGGTATTGTTAAGCTGGGTGCAATCGCCTGTAGAGGTTGCCCATCCAACACTATAAATGTAGTGCGTAAGATTTCGTGGCGACGCACGATTTCGTTAAAAGTCTGTTTTAGTGCGGCTAACTTAAGTGAACCTGTCAAGCGTATTACTGTGGGCACATTGTAGATAGCATTGCCGGGGATCAACTGGTCGAGGAACCATAGTCGCTGTTGAGCAAAAGATGCTGGAAAGACGAAGACTTCTTCAGAAGACATATTGATCCTTATTTTAAATTTTGTGCTTTCTCAATACAGGTTTTTAGCTGTGCGGCGAGAATTTGGATATGGGGTTTTCTCAGCATAGTTAGGTGATTGCCAGGAATATGATGAATTTCCGTTCCTCCCACAGTTAGCTGATCCCAACCTATACTCGGATCTTCCTTGGCAATGCTTAATTGAACCTTTGTTCTAAAAAGATTAATTCCTTTAGGGTAGGCTTGTGGAACGTAGTTGAGAACTGCTTGGCTATTGGCATAGAAAACACGAAGCATTGGACGAATTGCTAACTCGCTTAAAAGCCTTAACTTGGATTCTTCCGGTATAACGTTGACTGTGGCATCCCCTTTGAGGATGAGGTGAGAGAAGAGATTTGTTTGGAGCGATCGCGTTAGCGGCTCCCAAAAGGAGTTTCGCGCAATTTTATTAAAATTAGTCAACCGAGAAGTTAAACTGTTAATTCGATTCCTGGCGATCGCAATAATTAGATATAAATAATCGAGGAAAAAGGGCCATATATATCGCGCCACTGTAGTCAGCATAAACTTTAAACCATTACCCAAAGAAGGTATATTGCCCGGAATTGGTGCTAGAGTGTCAAGCACAGCAAGTAAAGCCACTTCTTCTCCAGACTTTTGGAGTTGTTGAGCCATTTCAAAAGCAACCCAACCTCCAAAAGACCAACCTCCTAAAAAATAAGGGCCTTTGGGCTGCACTGAGCGCAATGCTTCAATGTAGTGAGCAGCCATATCCTCAATGTTAGTTAGTGGAGAACTTTTTCCGTCAAGTCCAATAGGCTGTAACCCATAAAATGGTTGATTTTTTCCCAAATGATGAGCTAATTCGTAATAAGGAAAGACAACACCAAAAATTGGATGGACGCAGAAGAAAGGTGGACTTGAACCAGCAGGTTGAATCGGTATTAAGGGAGACCACGGCAGAGAGTCTGTTGCTGAGGATAGACAAGTTGCTAAACTTTCAATTGTGGGATTTAAAAATAAGCTAGATAGGGGCAAGTCACGCTCAAATTGCTTGTGTATCTGCTTCATTAGGCGTACAGTTAAAAGCGAATCTCCTCCCAAGTCGAAGAAATTATCGTAAATACCCACACGCTCAACATTAAGGACTTCAGCCCAAATTTTTGCCAAAGTTGACTCGGTTAGAGTCCGAGGAGCAATAAATGTTTTATCTATTAAACGGCTAGCGTAACTGTCGAGTTCTGTTAGCGCCAAACGATCCACTTTCCCACTAGCTGTTATAGGTAGATAATCCAGCACTACAAAAGCTTTTGGAATCATGTATTCTGGTAATTTTTCTTTTAAAAATTTACGTAGTAGAGACGGGAAATTTGAGGCAGCGCGTTGCCTCACCAAAGCAGTGGCTCCCCGTTGTAGCGACTGCTGTTGTGTCTCTACATTGGGAACAATATAAGCCACTAAGTACTTCTCATCAGATAGATTATCTTTAGCAATTACTATTGCTTTTTGCACACTTTGATGATGAGTCAGCACTGTTTCAATTTCTGACAACTCAATACGGAATCCACGAATTTTTACTTGATTATCGATGCGTCCTAAAAATTCAATATTCCCGTCTTGTCGATACCGAGCTAAATCACCTGTCTGATAAAGTCGCGCTTTATTTTTATCACTAAAAGGATTGAGAATAAACTTTTCAGTAGTTAATTCGGGGCGATTTAGATAGCCTTGTGCCAATCCCTCACCACTTATGTATAATTCGCCAGCAATTCCAATTGGTAAAGGTTGTAAATGTTTATCTAATATATAAATTTGAGTGTTAGCAATAGGGCGACCAATGGGCGGTTTTTCACTCATAGTACTAATCTCTGCAATGGTTGACCAAACCGTTGCTTCAGTAGGGCCATAAGCATTAAAAAATCGCCGCTGAGAGTTCCACCAACGTTTTACGATATCATCAGTGCAAGATTCGCCTGCACAAATAATAGTTTGTAATGCCGGAAGTGATTCTGTAGGTAGGACTGCTAATACTGCTGGCGGAAGGGTGACGTGAGTAATAGCTTTTTCTCGCAATAATTGGAGCAAAGGTTGTCCGGGTAGAAGCGATTCTTTGTTTGCTAAATAAAGAGTTGCTCCTGTTTGCAGTGCCATGACAATCTCAAAAATTGAGGCATCGAAACTTAATGAGGCGAATTGCAGAATGTGGTTACTCGGTTGTAAATTGAAAACCTCAATCTGAGCTTTTGCTAAGTTGGATAATCCTCGATGCTGAAGCAAAACGCCTTTAGGCTTTCCTGTTGAGCCAGAGGTGTAGATGACATAAGCTAAGTTGTCCAATGTTACGCAACTGGTCGAGTTTTCTTGGCTGTGTTGTGTAATAGTTGCCCAATCTTTATCTATGCAAATAATTGGATTCGAGAAGTCTTCAAAATGCTTGAGCAACTTTTCTTGTGTCAGCAATACTGAAACTTGTGCATCTTTTAGCATAAATTTAAGACGCTCTTGAGGTAGGCTCGGATCTAAAGGTAAGTATGCTCCACCCGCTTTGAGGATGCCTAATAATGTGACGATCATCTCTAGCGATCGCTCTACGCAAATGCCTACTATAACGTCAGGGACTACCCCCAATTTTTGTAGGTAATGTGCAAGTTGATTAGCTCGGATATTTAGTTCGTGGTAGGTTAACTGCTGCTTGTCAAAGACCACTGCGTTCGCATCGGGAGTTTCCTCCATCTGCGCTTCAAATAACTGATGAAAACACCTGTTCTCTGGGTAGTTTTTTTTAGTGTCATTCCAATCAATTAATAACTCTTGTCGTTCTTCCTCAGTAAGCAAAGACAAATCTGAAATCCGCTGTTCTGGATTGGCGACAATGCTTTCTAGCAGCGTTTGGAAATGTCCCAGCATCCGGGTAATGGTCGTGTCATCAAATAAATCGGTGCTATAAACCATTTGTCCTTTCAAACTATCCAAGTCCTGCCACAGATGCAACTCTAAATCAAGCTTTGCAGTTTTGCTGTCGTATTCAAATAGCGAAAGCGTTAACCCAGGTAACTCTAGCGCAACGATTGGAGTGTTTTGGAGGCTAAATACAACCTGAAATAAGGGATTGCGGCTCAAATCTCGCTCTGGATGCACTTCCTCCACCAGCTTTTCAAAAGGCAAGTCCTGATGGCTGTATGCTCCTAAAGTTACCTCTCTGACTCGATTCAACAATTCTCGAAACGTCGGCTTACCTGATAAATCTGTACGTAGCACCAAGCTATTGACAAAAAAACCAATTAATCCTTCTAGTTCGCTACGATTGCGATTAGCAATAGGTGAACCTACTACAATATCCTCTTGCTGCGTGTAGCGATAGAGCAAAGTCTGAAACGCTGCCAGCATTGTCATGAACAAGGTAACGCCTTCTTGGTAACTCAGTGCCTCTAGCGCTTGAGTTAAGGAGTGTGGTAGCTCTAGAAATTGTTTTGCACCCCTGTAGCTAGGAACTGCTGGTCTCAGTTGCTTGGTGGGGAGATTCAATACCGAAATCCCCTCTAATTGCTTTTGCCAATAAGCTAACTGGGTTTGTAGAGGCGAACAACCGTTTGCTCCCACTCCTTGCAGCCACTCCCGTTGCCATTGGGCGAAATCTGCATATTGAATGGGTAGTTCTGGCACAGAGGTAGACATGGAGAGAAGTCTGAGCGGAGGCTGACTTTGTTCGCGTAGCGTCTTTGTTCGCGCAGCGTCCCGCAGGGAAGGAGATTCGGAACTTCGGGAGTCGCTTGTAGTTAGACATCGCTGATCCTCTGCAAAGGCTGTGTATAATATTCCCAATTCTCTAATTAGCACTCCAATTGACCAGCCATCGGCAACAATGTGATGTAGATTAAGCAGCAGCAGATATTCTGCTTCATCCAGTTGTAGCAGCTTTACTCGCAGCAATGGCCCGGTGGTGAGATTGAAAGGATGTTGAGCCTCTTGGGTTACGATTTGCTGCACTTGTGTCTCACGTTCTTGGCTCTCGAAATTGCGTAGATCTATTAGGGGAAGAGGTATTGTTACGCTGGGTGCGATCGCCTGCACTGGTTGCTGCTCTACCATAACAAACGTAGTGCGTAAGGTTTCGTGGCGACGTACAATTTCGTTGAATGTCTGCTTTAAGGCGGTGAAGTTGAGGGAACCTGTCAGGCGAAGTGCTGTTGACACGTTGTAAAATGGATTCCCCGGTGCTAACTGGTCGAGAAACCACAATCGCTGCTGGGCGAAAGAAGTGGGAAAAACGAAAACCTCTGCTTCTTCAGAAAAATTAAGTTCTTCATCAGCTGTGAGACTACTGAGAATATACTGGCTCATAAGTGAATGGCAAACAATTGTGGTGGAATTTGTGGAAACTTTTTCTCAGCCCATCTTGTTATCAACGCTCCAAGAGGAGTTTAGCTCTGAAGAACTAATGGTTGTCAGACCAGGAAATCGGTTATCAATGATGCCCGTTCACCAAGCAGTGGCTTTGAAGATTTTGGCGATGAAAACCTCTTAAATGCTCGCTCAAAATAGATCCAGGCTGTAATGCATCTGATTTCATACTCCTACCCTTGAAATTTTATTTAGACTGAGTTTCGTTTTCTAGGTTACTTGAGTTTTTAGTTAAATATTATTAAATAGATTTAATTAGCATTTATTAAATAAAAATCTCCTATAATTAGTCGAATTATTAATTTTTATTTATCCGAATCCTTGAGCATTCCAGTCAACAATTCTGACATCTCCCACAGGTCTTTATTCCTATTATCGTCAGAAATCATCAACATTCGCCCTGGCATTCAGGCTCAATTTCTGCACCTTTCTGATATTTCCGCCTGTGACATCAAGCGCCGCCTTCGGGAGCCTTTAGCCTTACCCTGTGTGGTGACATTTTACTGCATAGGGAAGGAATGATATCAATGCCCCACAAAGAGCGATGGCGCAACCGCCCGCCAAGAGAGATCGCTTCACCACAGCGATCGGGACTCTTCTGATTTCGCTTAGGGCAAAACCGCAATCTCCAGACCAAAAGCAGCATTATTACTTAGTCAAATCGTCAGCCCTTACACTTTCATCTAATTTAATTTCTCTTCGTCGCCCGGGGTAACTGTCAATCAACTGACAATAACTCCTCAAACTCCACCCCCAGCCCCACTGCAAGATAGTGCAACAATAGTACTTTTCACACCACTTAGAGTAATAAACACGCCCTTAACAACTAAGATGTTGAAATAGCGTTAAACTGACGCTGCCCCTGTGCTGCTGACTAACCAATGACACAGATCCACCCTGAAAATCTGAGTGTTCTAGAAAACTCGCTCTCCTTAGCGATCGGAGAGGACTTTTCTTTAGAAAATGACCCCGATGTGATTCAGCAGTTGATTGGCGATAAGCGATCTCTGAACACTAAGCGCGAATATCAGAAAGACTTGAAAGATTTCTTTCTGTTCATTGCCAAAAAAGAACCCAGCCGGGATTTGGTTCTAGAGTTTCTTCACTTGGAACAGCGTCACGCCGTTGCTGTGGTTCTCAAGTACAAAGCACACCTGATTAAGAAAAAACTGGCTGAAGCTACGGTGAATCGCCGTCTCAGTGCTATCAAGTCAATGGTTGAGATGGGGCGACGGCTGGGAGTCTGCAATTTCTCCCTAGATGATGTCAAAGGTGAGAAGGTTGAAACCTACCGTGACACTATGGGCATTCCAGCCGAGGACTATGCTTTAGTTATAGCGTTGGTTGATCAGAACACCCTAAAGGGTAAGCGCGATTATGCACTACTGCGATTACTCTGGGATAATGCCTTGCGTCGTCAGGAGATAGTCAATTTAAATGTGCTTGACTTTAACGCCAAGGAAAAAACTCTCTTTATCCTGGGTAAAGGCAAGGGTAGCCAGAAGGAAGTTCTTGATTTATCGGAGAAAACTACCGACGCAATCGCCAGTTGGATAAAAGCCAGTAAGAAGAAACGTAGCAATGAACCGCTTTTCACCGTGCTGGCCTATCACAAAAATGGAGCGAGATTAACCGGGGAGGCAATCAGGCGACTGGTAGATGGGCTATGCAAGCAAGCTGGAATTACTAAGAAGATGTCACCACATCGTGTCCGCCACAGTGCGATTACTACAGTATTGGATCTGAATAATGGCAACTACCGTGCTACCCAGCGTTTCAGCAGGCACGCCCAAGTGCAGACGGTATTGAAATATGATGATAACCGCCAGCGTTTGCAAAAGCAGATGAGCGACTCAATATCAGAACTTATTTAGGAAATAGGGGTAAAGTTAGAATTTAAATAATTATTAATAGTTGCCTGTGCAAGTTAACTAGCGAATTAAATAAAATAAATCAAATCCAACTTTCTACAGTCAATTCCCTGACTTGACGCATTCTTTGAAAATCACTATCTGATGTAACGATAATTAAGGAATGGCGTAAAGCTGTAGCAGCAATCCACAGGTCATTTTCACCAATGCCAATTTCTTGTAGTTGAGTTGTTTTGCGTTTACTCTTTTCTTTGGCTGCAAATTTTTTAATAATTTCTGACTTGAAATCTCCGTAAATTTCTGCCGTTTCATCATCAATTGGATAAATATCAATTCGGTTGAGAAAGGCGCGAATTTTGATGAGATTTGCAGTTTTTTGTTGGGAGTTTTGTGCCATGAATCTGAGTTCACCTGCGACAATAGCACTGGTGGCGAGTGTCACCTTACCTAGTTCCCGAAAGTGATTGACGACTTTTGGTTCACCTTCTATCAAAAAAGTGCAATGATTTGTGTCAAGCAAATACATTCTTAAAATTCCAGTGGCATACGAGTATCATGAACAAGCTGAAGACATTCTCTGATATCATCACCTGACCAAGTTCCTGCAAATTCTAGTAAATCTTCAGATGTAGAACCACGTAAGTTATTTGTACTTGACTGTTTTGCTGTATGACTGGTTTTGATTTCTCGAATAAAATTAAGTGCTTCTGTTAACAATTCTGGTGGTAAAGTTTCTATTTCTTGGATTAATAATTCTTTGCTAGTCATCTTCTACCTCTAATCATCGTCCTTACTTTCCACATTGTAAACGGTAGGAATAGCGGTTCAGGGGCCGTGCTGCTGACGCACTTTCTCCCGTGCTAGTTCACCTGCACGCTCTCCTCATTCAGCAAAGACTCAATCTAATTTAGAATTTCGCCTTGGCGTAAATTCGTCAATTAGTAAATCTATATTTTCACCTTGCTGCCATTTCACCCAGACGGACATGAGAAAATCCACCAATTCGCTTTTATCAATCTCTACGCCACGCCTTTTGAGTTTAAGTAATTCTTCCTCTACATCTAAATCTGTTGAGCGTTTCACATAATAGGTGCGCCCAATCCAAGCATCATCAGACCGCTTACCTGTTGCAGGTCTGCCACGTTTACGGGGTTCTTCTTGAATTGGCGCTGTCTTTTGTGGTGTTGGAGTCTGTGTCACGTTACTCTCTGTGATTACTTCTAACGGTTGTTCTGGCTCAATTTGTGGTTCTTCCTCTTTGGTTTCAAATAACTTTTTAAAAGGGCTAGGCTTAGGCTTGGTCATGACAATATCTCCTTACCCACCTCTTGATACTCGCGCCATGCTATTTTGCTGCTGCGGTCTTTTACTTGGTAAACTGGCAGCCCCTCCAATGCCGCTTTTTCATAAACAGCAAATCGTCTAATCCCATGTTGAAATAGTGGTATTCCCTCCGCCTCCAATGCTTCCCGTGCTTGCTGTCCTGTTAAGCGGGGGGCTGGGGGAATAATTGTGAGCAACACACGATAGCGCGAGCTGCCCAATGATTTGAGAGTGCTTACAGTTTGCAACAGCGCATCCATCGCTAAAGCATCAGGGGTAGTAGGCAAGATTAATAGATTACACCCATCTGCGAGTGCTTCTAAATCTTCGTGGCTTGGCCTAGCTGCTGTGTCTATAACTACATGGTCAAAATTACGGCTGTGCATAGTCGCTTGTAGTAAATCCACAACTTTAAAGGGTAATGCTCCTCGCTTTGCCCATCCTGTAGCACTGTGGTTTGGGTCGCCATCAACCAACAAGGTGCTGCCCTTCTGAGATAGATAGCAAGCAATATGGATGGCGCTTGTCGTTTTAGCTACGCCACCCTTGAAACTAGCAAGGGTGATTATCACAAGATGTACTCCAGTAAATGCTGCTAGTTTACCCTTTAAATAACGAAAATTTGTATTTCTTTATTTCTAACAATTTCCCTTGGCGACAATATAGCATTTCGCAAATTCAAAAATCTCCCAAGTGGCAACCGTTAGTAAACGGGGCGTGAGTAGCAACGGAACAGAAAACCGGGATAAGAAAAAAATCTTGAAAAATTAACCATTCAACCATGTATATACATGATAAACTAAGACATCCTGTATAACTTAGGACAATGGATCAATACTCAGGCACTAGACAAAAGTCTCAAAGACGACCCCGTACACGGTATTGAGCCGAGATACGTGTAAAAACCTGCAAGATGGCCTGGAAACCGTTGCTATATCTACGTTTCAAAGATTTCTGGTGGGAGATTAATCGCAGCTTCCAATGGTTGGGGAATATTATGTAAATTCACCACATAATCACCGTATCTTTTGATATGTCTTGTTATGTATGGACTCATTGCTGCAAGGTGTCGCATGGGAATCAGTTCGCCCTGTGACATTAACGTTTGGATAGCCAACGACATATCAACCGTATTCTGCAAAATAACTGCACTTGCTACCAAATCAAGATACTTCAGCCGCTTTTCCTGTTCAATAGGATCATTTTCAGTAATCGCTCCCAGCTTACCGAAGAACACCCAGTCGAGAAAGGCATTGTACATCTCCACAATATTCGTTATCGCTGTAATCTCATGCCGAAGAGCCACATTAGAAACATAGTCGAGCAAAAACATTGTTCGCACTACCTTGCCCAACTCAAGAAAAGCTTGATAAAGTCGATTTTTCTTACTATAACTACCCAACTTACGTAGAAGCGTCGAAGGCATCACCTTGCCTGCCTTAATTGACAGTACTACACGTATCATGTCATACCAATGAGTCTTGATTAAATTCCAATTGACCACGCCCTTAAACAACGGTTCGATATACTTGTAGGTAACATCTGCGCTGGGGCGAACAAAAATTAAATCCTTCCAGTTACGGATACGCGGCATCAATTTGATACCGAGAAGATAGGAAATAGCAAACACAGGCCCAGATTGACCTTGAGTATCTGCGTGCAAAGTATCAGGTTGAATATCTGAGAGATTTTTCAACAACCCATCCAAAATATAGACAGCCTCCCACACACCACAGGTGATAAAGTGAGTAAACAAAGCAATATATTTATCAGAGACATGGTGATAGGCGATACCACCATAACCACCGTAGCGGATGTGATACTCGCTGTGTAAATTATTCTCGTATATCTCAAACTTGCTTCCGTCAGCAGCAGCCTTTTTCCCTGTACCCCAGCAAGACGGTAAACTAAATCGGTTGTACGTATTGATAATATCCCGAATTGCAGCTTCAATTTTGGCAGCACTAATATGGCGACGGTTTGTATAAGAAATCATGTGACTTGTCACTGCACCTTGGGAATGACGAGCCATCTGATTAGGGCCAAGATTACAGCCGTAGCTAAAGGTAGTAAAAATATAACGTTCAGCAGGCTCAGATATTTTTGGTTCGCTTCCTGAAAATAGACCAAAATGCCTTGTCCAGTTCAACCAATGCTCAACATTGCAAAGGATTTCTAAGATACTGCGCTCCGGTATCAAAGCCCGAATTTTTGATTCTAATTCTTCCACTTCATCCGTTTGAGCTAGGGATGGGATTCTTTTAAGTACAGGTTCTCCGTCTTTATTGATAGTGAATTGTTTATCAACCGCACAAATCTCATCTACAACGAAAGCTACTTGCGCTAATTTATCTTGTAGGTGTTTAACAAAGTCATCCGGGTTAGCAGGAAATTCAAGTAAGCGACAGTATTCTTCTATCAAAGGTCATAAGAATATCAAACTTATTTTGTAGGAGTTTTATCCCACTAAGTTTGGCGCTTTTAGGTGGCGATTTCAGTAAATTAAGAGTGGCATTTTCATTTACCTCATTATTTGTAACCGCTAGCAATTGGTCTAAATAAATCTGCTCGTTGATGGAAAGCCCCTCAGAACAAAGTGCAAACAAGCGATTATTGACCATTGAACGAATGTGGCGAATTAATCGGTCAAGGGTACTAAATGCTGGTAACTCGTATCGTTCTTTAACTAATTCTTCAATGGCTACATTGATTAAATCAGCAGGGTGGTCTTTTACCTGGGCAGCTTCTGCAACTAATGCGGCTATTAATCTTTGACCTGTTTTATCATACTGTTTGACTTTCAGGTAATCCCGAATCGCCTGAAGATAAGTGTAGCGTTGGCGTTCGGATGGAATTGCTTTTACCCAATCTTGTAACTTTAAACACGACCGTAAATGTTTAATAACCGCAATTGGTACTAGTTCGGGGTGGGGAAAATAACCAAGCCGTTGGAAGGATTTTAGCATGACCATAAAACTAAGAAATCCTTCGTGGCTCTTAGTTTTGGACTTTGCAAGCTTGATTTCTTCGCTTTGTGGGGTATAAAGCTCTGCAAGCTCTTTTGGGTTAGGAAATTGTTTGAATTTAGGATATGCAGTACGGTCAATTAAGGTCATTCAGGTGATATTTAAAACATAAAAAATGCCCAAAATAACTAGATAACGGTTGATCCCTCACTGTTCAACCCCATAGTATTTTATATTCTTTTGGATACAGATAATTAATTGAATTAATTTCAGCACTTTTTTGATTAAAAGTGCTGTTGATGGAGATGACAAATAGGCAATAAATGTTGCTTCTAACTGTCTGGATTTATGAGAATATTTAAAGCATGACGTGCGGCTGATTCTGCTTTTTGTGAGGTAACTTTCTGATAACGTAAAGTGGTTTGGATACTTTCATGTCCCATTAGGGAGCGTAACTCTTCTATACTGATTAATCCTACCCGTTCGGTAGCATAAGTGTGACGTAAATCATGGATGCGTACACCGTTTAATTCGGGATATGTGCTGGTGATTTTTCGCCAATAATCGTGTAATGTGTAGTAGCTAATTCTACTGACTTTGAGGGTAACTGGATGTCCTGCTGTAAACAGTGCATTGATATTTTGATGGCGTGAGTACTGGAAATATTGAGCTAGGGATTCGGCTGCATCATCACTATAAAAGCACCAACGCTGTTTGTTTCCTTTTCCCAATACCTGAAATTTTTGATTTTGGATATCTAGGTCTGATAAATTCAGGGCTAAAAGCTCTCCAATTCTGCATCCTGTGCGATGCAATAAATGAATTATTGCAGACATCCGCAGGTCATCTTCGGTTACTTTGTAGAGTATATTTAGCTGTTCTGGTGTTAGGTATTTTATTGTATCGTCACTTTTATGTTCGCCTTTTTCTCGTTGTGGAGGACGCTGTTTTAATCCCCGAATTGGGTTGGATTTTATATACCCTTGCTCAACTGCAAAGTTAAATAGGCTTTGCAGTATTGCTTGATGCTTATGGTGGCTTGTGTATTTTAAATGTGAGAGTGTATCTAGATACTCAACTAATGTTTGCTTACTGATAATTTCGATTGACCAACTTCCATACTCTGCTAGTAAGCTCAAGAGAGTTATTTCGTAGGTTTTGATGGTACTGGGTGCTAGCCCAGTCCGTTCTAAAAATTTGACGGCAACGGTGGCTAATGTGACAGCTTGCTTCACTGAAAAAAGTGTGTTTTTAGCAAGGTAATTTATTCATAAATTATATATCTTTAGGTAAGAGCATTGACAGCATTTTATGGATACTTTTAAGACACCAAAACATGGAGAATCCCTAGCTGACTATGTTTTGCGGATCAGGAAGGGACTGAATTTAACTCAGTTTGAGTTAGCCGATGCTGCTGGTATTCATTCTCGGTCTGTGGGCAAGATTGAACGGGGACTGACGATGAAACTCAGCCATAAAACTCTTAGTGGGCTGGCGCTAGCTTTGTCCGTGCCGGTTGAGTATTTGCAGGCTGTTGTTAGGGGGGAAGAGGTTGTGGCAATGCCAGCGATTAAGTTTTGTCCCCAATGCTGGAATCCTGGTGGTGCTGCTGACCCGATGTGGGGGAATGTTAGGGCTAAGTTTTGTTATCTGTGCGGTACGCAGTTGCGGGCTAGTTGTCGGAATTGTGGTGAGATAGTGGTGTCGTTGAGGTATAAATTTTGTCCACTATGTGGAAAGCCTTATAAGGAGGGGAGTGGAAATCGATGAAAGCTAGATATAGCAACGCTTTCCAGACCATCTTGCAGGTTTTTACATGTATCTCGGCTCAATACCAAAAGGGTTTCAGTTTTAGGGGATTTCAATCCTACATTTTTAGTCTGGGTGCGTTATTAACCCTTTTATCGTCAAATGTATAGCCTGCAAGGATTAGAGACATTGGAAGGATAATATTGCCTATTTGAATTAGAAGCATAAGCACGTAAAAACGGCAATATTATGGTTCCACCGACAACCGCAGTCCTTTCAGGCTATCTTGCCCCCGGTGACAGCTTCGCTATATCTACGCCAACTTGATTGCTCATCGGGCAAGTCCGCTTGTCAATAGGCTTTGAGACGCGCTAACCCTGGGCTTTTATACCATTGACAATATTCGTCCACGAATTTGACTGTTGGTGCGGCTGGACGATGCTGTACCATACTCTGTATCTTGGTTATAGGCATTGTATTTTATTATACTATCGCCAGAGTAACAAAACAGGGGTATGCTGTTTATTTCAAAAATAACGAGCATAATTGCTACGTGAATAGCTATTCTGCAACGCCAACTTTTCGGTCTACTGACATTAATCCAATGGAATTGATGCTTGTTCTCGGGAAGTTCTCTTAACTTTCAAAAACAGTAGAGGCAAATAGCTAGCAGTGAATATAAGGGCGCTGTATCTAAACAAGTCATTGTAGGCTAAGACTGCTGCTGTTTGATGCAAATCGGGTAACGTGATGAGAGCCTGAGCCGTAACCCCTTGGTTTAGCTTATAAAAATGAAACGCTTGCAAGCGCTGAACCATTACTGTCAAGATGGCAATGCCTAAACTACCCCCTAACTGCCGAATCAAGTTGTACAATCCAGATGCCGAGACCCTTTTAGCTATACTAATACTACCTAAAGTAGCCGTAGATAGAGGTACAAAGACTAACCCCAATCCAATCCCCCGCCCGATTTGAGGCCAGAACAAATCCCAGTAGCCTGAATGCACAGTTAAATAGCTGAACTGCCACGTAGCTCCCACAAATATACCAATCCCTAATCCTAGAGAAATACGGGGATCTAAGTGATCTGCTAGTCGACCAGCAACTGGCATCATTAGAGCCATAGATAATGCGCCTGGCATAAGTGCTAGACCCATCTGAATTGTATTGAAATGTAAGATATGGCTCATAAAAATAGGTAATACAAATAGGAGTCCATAAAGGCTGAATCCAGTCAAAAAACTGATAATATTGCCCGCGACAAAAGTGCTATTGCCAAACGCCGATAAATCGATAATAGGATAGTGAATTATCCGTTCTCGTCGTACCAAATAAACCAAATTGACAAGTGCAACCAGAGTCAGAAAAATAACCAACTTAGAACTAAACCAGCCTAACCTCTGCCCATTTTCTAGAAGATACTGTAAGGTGGATAAGCCAATCAGCAAAGTAGTTAAACCCTGCCAATCGAATTTACCTTCGGGTTTTTTCAAAAAAGGTGGATTGTGAATGAATAAAAGTACCATTACCGCAGCAAAAATTCCAGGCAGCAGATTGACAGCAAAGATTGAGCGCCAACCAACTGTATCAGTAAGATACCCCCCTAAAACAGGACCAATAGCGGGATTAACAATTACCCCTAAGCCGAAAATGCCCATAGCTTTGCCATGTTCTTCCTTGGGAAAAGTCTCTAATAAAATTGCCTGAGCAGTTGGTATTAGGACACCTCCGCCTATTCCCTGAAGGATACGAAAGCATATAAGAGATGATAGGTTCCAGGACAGTCCGCACAATAAGGATGCAATTGTAAATAATATGATGGCACCAGCAAAAAATTGTTTGCGCCCTAATAAGCTATTTAGATAGCCAGCTAGAGGCATAACAATCACATTGCTGATGATATAAAACGTTGTTACAGCACCAACTTGATCTATCGAGGCTTCAAAACTCGCCTGAATTTTGGGAATTGCCACGTTGACAATGCTCGTGTCAATAACAGCGAGCGAGGTGCTAATCATGATAGTGAAAGTGATCAGCCACTTATTAACTTTTGCTACTGCCTTAGGTGATCGCTTTTGTGGGGGTACAGGAGAAGATTGTCCAGTCATAAGTTTGACAAATTAATGTTTTCATCTCATTTCACGATATTGAGTGCCTTTGACCATTGCCAGTATCTCACTCAATCCGTCACGGATTTAGGTGCTTACAAGTAAAAAAATGCAAAATGCCCAGCCGTCGCTTTCGCCCTCTGTCTCATCAGCGTCACAATAGAATGGCACTAAGAAAAGATGAAACCTTTGCCAGGGCAGGCTGTTGGGGGTAGGATGTAGGGTATAGAAAAAATTAAGAAAAGTAGAAATAAGTGCTGACATTAATCAACTTCTTCCTCACTACACCCCACTCCCAAAAGCCTTATAAATAATGGTTTTGCCCTTCTCTTAGTGCCATTCAGCTTTAACCCTATTTTGTCACTCTCGGAAAACAATAATCGAAGCAAGATTCTGAAACTTTGATTTAATCAAGCTTTGAGTCTTTATTTTCTAACAGTAACTATAATTTATAAGTAGGTTGGCTCAAATAAACCTAACTATGTAACGAAATGTAAAAGAGTCGAAACCCTTGTGATTGCTTCACTTCGCTTTGCTACGTTCGCAATGACATAGTTATAAATTTTCCCACCCACCTACTTAGCTAAAACCTAGAAATTAAAGCTCCCAAAGGCTTTCAGCGATTGCGTTTTCCCAAAGTGATAAAAGAGTGTTAACCATATCGTTCAGGCCTTGCAGAACCGTAACATACACGTCACTCATCTGACAAGCTTATCAAGGCAGCATTTTAATTGTTCTGCCAAGGCATAAACATGGGGTTTTGCAAGCATTGTGTAATGATCTCCTGGGACAGTATGGATCTCTATCAAGCCAGAAACAAACTTTTCCCAACCTAACCCAAACTCAGAAATAGGATACTCGAAATCCTCAGAAAAAGACTCACTTGGACGAATGAGAGTAACTTGGTTTCCATAAACCTGAGGTTTATAGTTAAGCATAGATTCCATATTGGCTTTAAAAACCTCTAGAAGACGCTGAATCTGTGTTAATCCTACATCTGGAGGTACAAGGTTGATTGTCCTCGCCTGTTCCAAGACGTAGTGTAATTGCTCATCCGGACTGAGCCGCCGAATTTCGTTATGCGATAAAGTCAGTGTCTTCCCAAACCTGCCTCCTAGATCCCTAACAAACCAAGCCAGGAGTGTCGCATCATCAACCTTTACTCTGTTAACTGGTACTCGACTATCTAGTAAAGCAAGTAAGGCAACCTCTTGACACTGCTTATGCAGTTGCTGGGCCATTTCAAAAGCTACAAAGCCTCCCATAGACCAGCCAGCTAAAAGGTACGGACCCTCAGGCTGTATGGACCGGATCGCGTCGATGTAGTAAGTTGCCATATCCTGAATTTGCTTAAAAGGTTTTGTTTCCCCCTGAATACCAGCTGCTTCCAGCCCATAGAATGGTTGTTCAGGGCCAAGATGGCGAGCTAAATCAACGTAGCACAGAACATTTCCACCAACTGGATGTACAAAGAATAAAGGCCGCTTTGAACCAGCAGGATGAATCTTTACTAATGGAGATCGAGTCTCAGGGGCAGTTTGCTGGCTTAACCGACTAGCTAAATCTTCGATAGTTGGTGCTTGTAAGAGTGTAGATAGAGACAGATCCCGCCCAAACAGTTTTTGAATTTGAGTCATGAGGCGTACAGCTAGAAGGGAATGACCTCCAAGATCGAAGAAGTTGTCGTTGACGCTAATAGCACATTTTTTATCTAACAAGTCTTCCCATATCTGTGCAAGTTGAAATTCCAGAGTGTTACGAGGCGAGACAAATGCTTTTTCCCGTTCATAACTATTTGCTTCGGGTGTAGGAAGTGCTTTGCGATCTACCTTACCGTTAGATGTTAGAGGCAAGGTATCTAACAAAATAAAGGCGGAAGGCATCATATACTCAGGCAACTTCCCTTCCAAGAAACCACGTAGCTGATTAACATCTAGGGCTGTATCAGGAATAGGAACAACATAAGCTAACAATCGCTTGCTATCCTGAAATTCACCCAATGCCGTTACTACTACAGCACGCACTGCTGGGTGCTGCTCCAAAGCAGTTTCAATCTCTCCCAATTCAATACGGTATCCCTGAACCTTAACTTGAAAATCGTCCCTTCCGAGAAACTCGATATTGCCATCAGAAAGGTAGCGCCCTAAATCTCCGGTCTGGTACAAATATTCTCCTGTTTGGGGATGCTTGATAAAACGGGCGCGGGTCTTTTCCTCATCCTGCCAGTAGCCTTTTGCTACCCCTCTTCCCCCAATATAGAGTTCACCTGTCACCCAGACTGGGCAAGGCTCCAGCATCTCATTAAGTACATAAAAACTTTGGTTGAGCATCGGCCGACCATAAGGGATGCTTTTCCAAGCCGGATCGATATCTTCAATTGGATAAAGGATAGACCAAATAGAAGCTTCAGTAGCACCTCCTAGACTAATTACTTGGATGCCTGGAACTAGGAATGCGAGCTGATTTGGTAAACTAACTGGTATCCAATCTCCACTTAGAAGCACCAGACGCAAATTGGAAGGGATTTTCTCTAGCCTGCCGTCTGCATATTCTACCAACATCTGCATTAGGGCTGGTACTGAATTCCAGATCGTCACTTTTTCTCTTACCAGCAATTCTGCCCAATGAGCAGGATCTCGCATTGCCTCAGCCTGGGGAATGACGATTGTTCCTCCAGCTGCCAGCGTGCCAAAGATGTCGTAAACTGATAGATCAAAACTCAATGAAGATATAGCAAGCACCCGATCTTCGGGTCCAACACCGAAGCGATGGTTGATGTCATAAATAGTATTGACCGCACCGCAATGATCGATCATCACACCTTTAGGCAACCCTGTAGAGCCGGATGTGAAAATAACGTAGGCTAAGTCCTCTGGTTTCTGAACTGGTTTTAAGGGTCGGTCGTCTATTTTCTCTAAGTCTTCGCTGTCTACACAAAGCCTCTGGATGCCATCAGGCCACTCCAGTTTTTTGTCAAGCCAAGATTGAGTCAGAACCAGCCCGACCTCACTTTGCCCGATTAGATACCAAAGTCGCTCTTTAGGAAGCGCGGGATCAACAGGCAGATAAGCTGCTCCCGACTGGAGAACTCCCAAAACGGCCACAACTTGCTCCCAACCTTTCTCCATGACTACTGCCACCAAAACATTGGGACGGGCTCCCAACTGTTCCAAGCATCGCCCTACCTGATTGGAGCGACTGGACAATTGCTCATAGGTCAAAGTCCGGTGGGAAGAAATAACTGCTGATTGTTGCGATCGCAGAGCCACCTGTGCCGCAAATAAGGTGTGAAGCATCCCTGTTGGTATGGGTGCTTGGGTAATATTGACATCCGTTTGCTGCTCAAGCTGCGCTAGTTGCATCAACTGTCGTGCAGTTTTTTGCCAAGCATCTTTCTCATCAGCCAAGCGATGTAGGAAACTACAATATGTGCTGAACATATTATCCAAAAGACCCGGAGGAAAAATTTCCTCTAAGGCATCCCAAATCAAGACTAAAGCCCCACCTTTCTCTACAACTTGATGATCTAGCCAAACTTGGGGAGTCTGTACGCAAGTGTATATTACTTTAGATACCCATTCTGTAGAAGCAGCTTCTTCTTCCCGCAAATTGAGACCGCTAGCAAAGACCACAGGCATTGTAGCTCTCAAAGTTCCACCATGAGTTCGGTTTAATTCCCGCAGAACTCTTACACCACTGACATAACTGTTCTCCAGATCATTCCAAAGTTGTTTTTGAAGGCGCTGAACTCGAGAGACAAAGCTATCCTGTAGAGAATTGTCCACCTCCAGCAAATTTGTGTTGACAAAAGAGCCGAGAATGTCCTTGACTTGTGGATGCAAAGGACGACGATTGTAGAACATGAGGTTGATGCTAAAAATCGGTTCCTTACTCCAAATAGCAAGAACTTCGGCATAGGCAGCACATAATACAGATGTGGGTGTAAGATTTTCTTCTGAGGCTCTATTCTTCAACTTTAGCCAGGTTTCTGGCTCTAATATTGCTTTGCGGTGAACAAATTGAGGATGAGTTACTATACTTGGATGCTTGGCTAGAGGTATCTCTGGTGCAGGAGGTAAAGTTGTTAAACGATTCCACCAATAGTTTTGAGATTTCCGATATATTTCCGAATTTTGTAATGCACCTAATGCTAGAGTATAGTCCCGGTATGAAATATCCAGTGGTGGTAGAGAATAATCGGGATTTTGATATAGTGCTGCCAGTTCTTGTAGCAGAATATTAAAACTCCATCCATCTATAATCAAGAGGCTAAAGTTGAAATGAAGTCGGACTTGTTGATTGTCGAGTTGGTGAGCTAAAACTTCAAACAACGGCCACCGATCTGTGCTTGGTCCTTGATGAGACATCTGCTGACGGACACTCTCTAATACAGATTCTACAACCAGAGTTTTTTGGCCCCGCAAATCTCGAACTTCAATTTCCAAAGGAGGCACTTGCTCCAGAATTTTTTGCTGGCCATCTGGTAGGACAATAGCTCTCAACATACTGTGACGTTTAATCAAGTGCTGCCAAGCCAGGTTAAATCTTTCCAGGTTAAAATCTACAAATTCAAACTCTGTATAGTAATGAGCCGCAACATTACCCAGCTCAAAGCTATCACTTTGACCCAACCAGTATGCCTGTTGCATATCGTTAAGTGGAAAGGGTAAATACTGTTCATCTGGTGCATGTACTATAGATGGAGATACAGAAGAAACAGAATCTTGATTATTGCTTTGACGCAGCAGTGTCAGAATTTCCACCTTGTGTTCTGCAAAGTAAGCACGGAGTGTAGGTGTTAGCGCTCCCTTGGGAGAACGGTATCGTAATTGTTCACCATCAACCCATACCTGCACACCTAGTTTAGAAACTTCCGTCAAAATATTAGTTGTCGTCATAGTTCTCCTTCCTCCCAGGTATCACCAGTTGTTATTAGTGTTAGTTGTTCAAGTACCAGCATTGCAAGACAAGATACACTGTTACTTGGTAAATCAGTAATGCTTACAGGTATCCCTAAATTGATTTCAATTTGGTTTTTTAGATCAAGAGCCATTAAGGAATCAACCCCCAAGTTATTGAGAGATTGCTGCATATCCAGTTGGTGTGGAGAAAGTCTCAACACTTTGCATACTTGTTCACGCAGATAACCCTCAATCAACAACTGGCGCCCTTCTGGTTGTGTAGAAAAGACTGAATTTTGGGTAAAATGTAAGTTTGTGAGTGAGCTATCGATTGGTAGCGAGTTATGATGCTGGACTTGTTCAAAGTTATTGTCTAAATGCTGATTGAGATGCTGCACGGACAAATCATCTGATGTGCAACTTTCTGGGCTAGTTACTGACATTGACGAACGAGCCACCAAAATATGTTGTCCTAAAATGGCTGCTGCACAACTAAATTCAGGTAAAGCTATTACCTCCTCAAACCCATTCGTTAGTAGAGTCTTTTTCCACTGCGGCACTGATAGCAGTGGTTGATCCTGTCGGTACTCATCATCATGGCGCTGCCAACCTTCAAATAAACTGAATGTGATATCAAGCCAAGATTGATGCTCAGTGATTTCCGAAATCAGTAGGATACCATTGGGGGCGAGGAGAGACTGAATATGCTGTAAGGTTTCTCCTAAATTCTGAGTTGCGTGTAAGATATTAGCTGCCACAATTACATCAAAGCTGTGGGGATCGTAACCTTGCTCTTGAGGATTCTGCTCAATGTCTAGCAGTCCATAATAGATAAATGGATAATCTTGAAACTTCTGCTGAGAGCGAGTAAAAAAAAACTCAGAAAGGTCTGTATAATAGTAGCTCGTTCTATTGAGTGGTAACACTGGTAACAAAGATGCAGTGGTTCCTCCCGTTCCACTACCAACTTCAAGAATCCGCAGATTTTTATCGTTGGAAAAGGTTTTCACTACTGATTCCAAAACTGCCTTAGCGATACCATTGAAGTAGCGAGCCTCAGGTGAGTACTGATAAATACCTTCTGCTGTTTCAAAGGAACCGCTAGGAAATAGCAAATTAACTGGCTTGACCTCACCAACAAGTATAGCTGCAAGATTTTGACCACAGCGCTCCATGAAGTCAAATGCATAGGTAGAATCAAACCACTGCTTTTTTGCCTCAGTTGCAAGAGAATCAAGCGATATTGTCAGTAGTGGGAGAAGACCAACAAAAACTTCTTCTTGTTGCTGTAAAAACCCTTCTTTTGCCAACCTCTCTAGCCAACGATGCAAAAGTTTTCGATAAATAGGTAAAATTTTGAATTGATGCAGCAAGGTATCTGCGGAATAACTAGAACTGGGTTTGATGTCAACGCCTAGATCGTGGAAAGCGCTGACAATGTAAGCAGTGACCAGGCGATCCATAAATTGGGATTTGACACCGTATGTATTTAAGGCCAAATCTAACGGGCCCATCAGGGACTGTTGACGACCAGCCTCTACTAGTGATTCCCAAAAAGGTTGATTTTCTGATCTTTTAGGTGTAAGCTGATTTGGTTGAATTTCTTCCAACCAAAACCGTTCTCTTTGCCAAGGATAAGTTGGCAATGGCAAACGACTGCGGGGGTAGTTATAGTCAAATCCAACCCAGTCTGCATTTACGCCTCTGGTATATAATGCACCAAGACTGTTCAAGAGTATCTGCCAGTCATCTTGACCTTTCTTCAGAGAAGGCAACCAAGTACCAAAACTCTTAGGTAGACAGCGTTTGCCCATGCTCAACAATATAGGATGTGAACCTAACTCAATAAATAGGTCATAGCCCTGCTCAAAAATAGTTTGCATTCCCTTTTCAAATTGCACCGGCTCTCGAACATGACGACGCCAGTAAGTTGCATCAGGTATTTCTCCTGGTTGGAGAATTTGCCCCGTCAAGTTGGAAATTAGGGGAATACAAGGAGCTTGAAACTGTACTGATAGTAACGACTGTTCAAAACTATCAAGCATTGGTTCCATCAATGATGAGTGGAAAGCATGAGGAATACTCAAATACTGGAAGCCAATATTTTCTGATTTTAACTTTTGCAGTACGGACTGTACAGCCTCTTTTTCCCCTGCGATCGTGATATTTTTCGGAGCATTTAAAGTAGCAATTGCAACACGATCTTTGAAAGGAGCGATCGCATCTGCTACCTGCACTTCATCGGCGAATACCATCGCCATAATTCCATTTTGAGGCAAAGCTTGCATCAGGCATCCCCGCTCGACTAACAGCTTAAGTCCATCTTCTAAACTGAAGACACCTGCAACACAAGCAGCTGCATATTCACCCAGACTATAGCCCATGACTAAATCAGGTACAATCCCCCAAGAGCGCCATAATTCGGCTAATGCATATTGCAAAGCAAATAATGCAGGTTGAGTGTATGCAGCTTCATCTAAAAGATTTGGGGCATCGGATACTGGATAAAGTACAGACAAAAGTGGCTGCGGTAAATAAGAGCGCAACAGTTCATCACACTGATCTAATATTTGACGGAATTTGGGCTGAGTATTATAGAGATGGCGTCCCATATTCACGTAATGAGAGCCTTGACCTGTGAAGAGAAAGACTATCCTCGAATGCTTACTTGTGTTGGCTTTTCCACTCACTAGTCTAGAAGTCTCTTTGCCGGTTGCAAAAGCGCCTAGTTGTTCAGCTAACTGTATGGCAGATTCCGCAACAACTGCAAGGCGGTGGGTAAAATGAGAGCGCCCTGTATTGGCCGTAAAACAAACATCGGCTAGTGAAACCGAACGATCGGATGTTAAATAAGTTTCATAACTTTGCGCCAGTGCCTGTAAAGCCGTTTCGCTTTTTGCTGATAGGGTAAGTAAGTGCTGGGAGCGTTCAAATTCATGGCTTCTGAGTGGTTGTACTGCTATTTCTTCCAGAACCAGATGAACATTAGTACCGCCAAAGCCAAAGGAACTTACTCCAGCGAGCGCTGCACCCGCAACCTCAGACCATGTACCCAGAGTTTGCTGAACTTTTAAAGGGATCTCGTCAAAAGGAATGTAAGGATTTGGTTCCTGAAAATGCAGACTTGGGGGAATTTGCAGATGTTTGAGTGACAATGCAACTTTTATCAGACTAGCAATACCTGCTGCTGCCTCTAAATGTCCAATATTTGTCTTGAGTGAACCAACAGCACAGTAATTCCCAGGGGTACGTTCAGTTGCCAGAACTGATCCTAGAGCTTTCATCTCAATTGGATCGCCTAACAAAGTACCTGTACCATGAGCCTCAACATACTGGACTTGCCCTGGCGAAACCCCAGAACGTCGGTAAGCTTCTCGCAGCAGTGCTTCTTGGGCCCATCGATTAGGAGCCATCAGCCCGTTGGTACGACCATCTTGATTAATTGCACTGCCACGGATGACAGCATAAATCAGATCGCCGTCTGCTTTCGCCTGTGATAAAGGCTTGAGAATGACTACACCAGCTCCCTCACCTCGAACATAACCATTTGCTTTAGCATCAAAGGTTTTGCAACGGCCATCAGGAGACAAAGCACCTGCTTTTGTCATCCCAATGTTTCCTTCTGGCGAAAGAATTAAATTCACACCGCCAGTGATCGCCAGAGTAGACTCCTCATTCCACAAACTTTGACAGGCAAGGTGTACCGCAACAAGTGAGGAGGAACAAGCTGTATCAATGGCCATACTGGGTCCGCGCAGTCCAAAGAAATAAGAAATGCGGTTAGCCACGATCGATGACGATGTGCCACTACTGGTATAAGCACCAATACTATTAAAATTCCGCCATGCTTGTAAATAGTAATCATGAGAACCGACACCTACAAATACACCAGTAGATGTATCTGTCAGACGATCGGGCACAATCCCCGCATTCTCTAACGCCTCCCAAGCTACTTCCAGCAACAATCGCTGTTGGGGATCTATAAAGTTTGCTTCTTTGGGAGTAATTCCAAAAAAGAGAGGATCGAACTGATCTACTTGCTCTAAAAAACCGCCCCAACGGTTATTTATTTTACCTAGTGTCTCTGGATTTGGATCGTATAAGGTGTTTATATCCCAACGATTTGCTTGAACTTCGGCGATCGCATCGACCCCATTTTTCAGAAGTTTCCAAAAGGCCTCTGGGTTGTTAGCACCAGGGAAACGGCATCCGATGCCGATGATGGCAATAGGTTCCATAGCAATATGCTTTTTTCTCATCTATGTTTAGTTAACTATCAACTCCCAATCTGAGTAGCAATTGTTTATTAATTGAAGGCTATGGGCAGAGCCTTCAAGGAGCGCAAGCTCATGGTCTCGTGCCACTCTACTGCGTTACTTTGGAGCTTCAAATTGGGCATCCGTTCCAGGAGAGTGTTAAAGACAATCTCCGCCTCAAGCCGGGCTAGTGCAGCACCTAAGCAAGTGTGAATGCCATTGCTAAAAGCGATGTGCCGATTCTCGCGTCTGGTAATGTCGAGCCGGTCGGGGTCGGGGAACTGATCTGGATCTCTATTAGCTGCCCCCAAGTGAACTATTACCATCTGACCTTTACGGATTATGCTGTTACCAAACTCAATATCTTCCAGCGCTGTCCGCCACCATAATTGGACTGGGCTTTCGTAGCGTAGTAGTTCTTCAATGGCGCTCTGAATCAGCGTCGGATTCTGTTTGAGTTTGTCAAGCTCGTCGGGATGACGTAGCAGAGCCAACAAACCATTACCAATTAGATTCGATGTGGTCTCGTGACCTGCGGCAAACAAAAAAATGCAAGTCGCTATCAATTCGTCTTCACTGAGCATATCACTTTGTTCTCTAGCGACAATCATGGCGCTGAGAAGGTCTTGCTGGGGATGATTCCTTCGTTCTGTAATCAAATGACGCAAGTACTCAATGAACGTCATAATACTGCTATTGACTTGCTTGAAAAGATCCAGTGTCATCACGGGATCGAGGGTACGCGAGATATCGAACGACCACTGCTTGAGCCGATCGCGATCCTCAACAGGCACTCCTAGCATCTGGGCGATGACAGTAATGGGTAGTGGGTAGGCAAGGTCAGCAATCACATCCATGACTCCAGCATCCTGTACTCGATCCAGCAGTTGATTCACAATGTCTTGGATATGCGGACGCATCGCCTCGATACTCCGAGGGTTGAATGCCTTGCTCACTAGCCCCCGCAACCGGGTGTGATAAGGCGGATCTTGGTTAGTTATCCATTTACTGACTAGTTGTGCCAGAGGGCTGAATTCTACATGCTCCCGCCGGATATATCGTTGCTCATAGCCACTCCAATTACGAAGATCGGAGCTGAAACGAGAATCACGAAGAAGAGTGAGGTTGTCAGCGTAGCGAGTAATCACCCAAAAGCCTAAATAGCTCCAGTGTATTGGATCTTTGGAACGGAGTCGGTGGTAAAATGGATAAGGATCAGAGCGAAATTCGGGCAGAAAGGGATTAAACAGGGCTGTTCCTGTGAAACCATTTTTGTTAGTACCACTCGTGCTGATAACGTCTTGCATTGAATTACTAATGACTCCATTTATTTAAACTTTCTTTTCAATGATTTTGGATTCTGAGTCCGAGAGACGGCATTCCTTAGCTAAGTACTTGGTAAGAGCCTCAATGCTGGGATAATCCCATAACAAGGTGGCTTCCAGCTTAAGTCCAAGTAAAGCTGCTAAGTCATTTGTGAGGCTGATTGCGATCGCTGAATCCATACCATAGCGAGCGAAAGGCTGCCCAACATCTATGTCACCAGGCTCGACTTTCAGATACTTCGCTAATTGGGAAACTAACCAGGCTTGAATAAACTCTTCAGTGTGAAGCTGTTTTTGTGAATTTACTAGTTCGTTGGTGTTGTCAATACACAAATTGGGAAGTAGCTCTTTGGAAGCTTTAATTTGTTGTTCCAAAGATTCTACTTGTGCCAGCAAATGTTGTAATTTTACTTGAGGTGGAGGATTTTCAATCCAATCCTCTACCACATCCAAGCTTCCAGCCAGAAAAGCATTTCGGCACGCATGACGCTGAATTTTTCCGCTAGAAGTTTTCAGAATGCTACCAGGCTTTAATAGTAAAACGGCATAAATTTGTAGTTCATGATATTCAGCCACAGCTTGGCGAATTGCCTCAATTGGCGTTTCTTTAACCATAGGCTGATGGCTTTTAGGATTAACGTTTGGTTCAACTCCTATTTGACCTTGATTTTCTGGGTTACTCTTTTTTTGCTTACGGCGTTGTGTTATGTAACTACGGTCAACTTCAACAGCAACAACTAAACGCTCTTCACCAAAAACATCTACAGAAAACGCAGCACAAGCACCAGGTCTTAACAAGGGATTGCTCTGTTCTACTGTGATTTCAATATCTTGAGGATAATGGTTACGACCTCGAATGATGATCAGATCCTTAATCCGACCGGTGATAAATAACTCACCATTATGTAAAAATCCTAAGTCGCCAGTACGCAGAAACGGACCTTCACCAGTATCTGCTAGATATGCATGGAAAGTACGTTCTGTATCTTCTGGTCGATTCCAATAACCTTGAGCCAGACTTGAACCGGAAACCCAGATTTCTCCAACCTGTTGAAGTGAACATCGGGTTAACAATTCTGGGTCAGCGATCGCAATTTTTTGATCTAACCATGTTTGACCACAGCCGACAATTGTTGTGGTGTTTTCTTGTTCAGCAGCTTTTACAACCACCTGATTTTGCTCAAGTGCTGTGCTTTCAAGATGTTGAAGTACCGGAGAATGTGTTTTTAACTGTCCAGAAACAAATAAAGTTGCCTCAGCCATGCCATAGCAGGGATAAAATGCCTCTTCTCGAAAGCCATAAGGCTTAAAAGTAGTTGCAAACTCCTTTAGTGTCTGAGCACGAATAGTTTCAGCCCCGTTAAAAGCTACTTCCCATTTACTGAGGTCAAGACTCTCACATTGCTCTGGCGTAATCTTGCGAACGCACATATCATAAGCAAAATTAGGGCCACCACTAGTAGTCGCTTTATAGGAGGAAATAGCCTGTAGCCAGCGAAAAGGCTTCTGAAGAAAAGCAATTGGGGACATGAGAATGCAAGGTATACCCAAATATAGGGGTTGCAATACATTTCCAATTAATCCCATGTCATGAAATAAGGGTAACCAACCCACAAAAATAGTTTTCTTTGTATGTCCAAATGCCATCTTGACCATTCGCTCATTGTGTAGCAAATTGCCATGACTTACTATTACGCCCTTCGGTGTACCTGTAGAACCAGAAGTGTATTGTAGAAAAGCTAATGTGTTTTTGCTAACTGATAATTTTTGCCAATCCGATGCTCGCTCACTAGTAATTGTATCTGTAGCTAGCCAATGCAACTTTTGCAATACCGGATTTTGAGCAACCTGGTGCTCCACGTTAGTTAGTACAGATGTAGTAGTGAGTACAATGCTTGCTTGAGCATCAGCTATAATCGCCTGTAGCCTTAACATTGACTGATTAGCTCGGGGTGGATAAGCAGGAACAGCCACAAAGCCAGCATACAAACACCCAAAAAAACCAACGATGAATTCCAGGCCAGGTGGATATAGTAATAAGACACGAGAGCCAACGTCTCCTAAAGACTGTAGTGTTGAAGCGATCGCCTTAGCTTGCTGCTCTAGCTGTCTGTAAGTCAGATGAACCTCTTGTGTCTCACCATCGACCAAGAATGTATAAGCTTTCTGATCTCCCTGGTAAATTGCTCTCCAGCTCAGAATTTCGATTAAGGTGGAATGCTCCACAGGTGCTTCTGTCTCAATCAGTGGGATATCGAAACTTGTCTTCATATTCATAAAATGCTACCTAAGTATTGCCAAAAAATAATAGTCTTGATATCTGTGATATCCCTCTTTTAAAACTCTGACTGGGATTGAGTTTATGGCTTTATTTTCTAAGTATGATGGATATAATCATTGCTAAACTAAAACTCTTGTATGGCAAGGGTTACATCTTTTTCTCTAGGGAAAGTGACAGAAGAAGGATATGGCGTTTCCCAATCATATGAGGTACATCATAGCCCCCTCCTCGCTTGCCTAGTCCTAAAACGGGAGCAACGCGATTTTGTGAGGTGCTAAAAATTAGGGTTATAAATGACCTGTTTAATAGTGCGATCGCAGTGAAATAGCTGTTTTTATTGAGAATCAAGCTATGTAACTGAGAATTAAACCCCGATCTCACTTTTTCGCGTTGCTCCCTCCTAAAACTTTCTGTTATTGTTTACAGTTCAAGGAAAACTTCTGTGGTTGCTTGCGTTTGAGCGCTGAACCTAAACCTAAGGCCCCAAGACCTAATAGTGAAAATATAGATGAAGGCTCAGGAACGGCTTTTGGTGAGATATAGGTTTGTGCCTTTTCCCAAGCTTGTGCCCCAACTAATCGCCCTATAGCTTCACCCATTACATGCCCATCCTTAAAGTGAATACCACCGTAAAGCCGAGATATACCTGCTTCTTCTGCGGCATCCGAGAATGTATCCCATGAAAGCGTCACATCAGTTGCAGGCCCTTTTTCAATTAATGAAGTACCTGCATCAAATGTGTGCGAAAGACCAAAAGCATCGCTACCTGTAAACAACTTTAAAACTTCAGCAGCAGCAGAGCTAGCTGTACTGTGCCCTGAGACATATTCAGCGAAAGATGGAGTTGAAATATAAGGTCGCCAATTTTCACCATTGATTTCTTGTGTCCCCTGATTAGGCCCACCCCAAGCTTTTACAGTTTGTCCCTTAAATAGCTCATGAATGGCAGTTATCGGACGTACAGAATCGAATGCTCTCTTGGTATCCCAGGCGGCAATGGTAGCGTCAAAGTTAGCATTATTCAATGCAAACAACATTTTGACATCATCATCTACGCTGTGATGATCTCTCTTTGAAACGAACTCAGAAAGTTCAGCCCAGCCTGTATCAGCCCAGTATTCGGCAATCACTTTTTGCTTATCGGTAAGATTAGCGCTGATATCAAGGATTTCTTGGGCTTGCTTTTTGTAACCATCAGGATCGGAAGAGATACTTTTAGGACCTTCAGTGGGACGAAACTGCGAACCTGATGTCAATGCAAAAGGCGTTACATTGCCCCAATAAGGAGTTAAGAACTTTTGAACAACTAAGTTCCCCTTACTATCAGTAACACGTTGTGGCTGCCAGCGATCGGGGTCATTGATGCGATCGGGATCGTTTACTGGCGTATATCCTGTGTAGTCCGAGTAAGAACCAGGGTGTAGATCGCCTAATTGGTTTGAACCATCGTAATGACGGAAATTAAGTAATGCCTGCGCTGCCACGTTGCCAATTCCTGCCGCAGTACTCGTGTTAGTCGAGTTATTAGTGGGATTGTAGCCGAGGCTGGTCATTAGATTGTCAAACTTAGGTTTTTGAATAGGGAATAAATCTACTAGAGTTTTGTAAGCTGCATAGCTAATAGTCTCATTTTTATTGGCAATGGTATCCTCTTCCTGAGGACGTCGGAAGGTACCTCCCAATTGAGTGCCTATAGCAACCGGATCGTAGGCAGCCCAAGCATCAAACATACTAGTACTCATCATAGCGAGGGAACGCCCTGATATTGTGGGACCGGGGCGTGTAGCCCTTATTGCCTCAAAAGCTACACTATTCCATAAAAATACATTATTTGTTGTATTATCCGCAGTCAGGCTTACAGCTTTTACTGGCAAGCTAAAAAATACACCTACTACAGCTACTCCCAAAGGTATTAATGAAGGTAAAGGCTTGTACTTCTTCAAGTCATTACTATGTTCTAATAACAAAGTGTTTCTTGGAAATTTTAAGAAGTTGTTAATGAGCAACTTGGTCATCTTTTTTTTGATTCCTAAAACTGCATAAACTTTACAAAAATTCTTAGATAAACCTTGAAAGGGCTGAATCAAGATTTTATACATTGACAGAAATTAAAGGATATATAGCCTTTCCTAAGCAACTGAGGTACACCCAAATCTTGTTTACCAACGTTAGTAGCTTTGAAAACCTACCTCACTAGATCGTGAACCGCTATCTGCCTCTTCTGTCACTCTCCGAAAACACAAATCGAAGGCAACTTTTAAAACTCTGACTGGGATTGATTTTGTGGCTTCATTTTCTAAGTATGATGGATATAATCATTGCTAGGCTAAAACTCTTGTTTGGTAAGGGTTACATCTTTTTATCTAGAGTAAGTGACGGAAGAGGGATATTACTAATGGTTTATGTACTAAACTCAGAGGTTGTTTGAAAAGTTGTAGCTATGATTTTAGGCATTTATTGATCCCTCCCCTAACCCAAGTCACTTGCTTCATTTGGGGAACCACTGAGTTTAGCGGCTCTGCCAATAGGCAAGCAAGCGGCTCGATTGAGAGGAATCTAAAACGTTTTGCTACCGATAACAGAACTTTTTAAACATCCTCTAAACTCGACTTTATCCAATATTAAGAACTGGGTTTTGTTTATCAACTAAAAACCCTGGCTTTTTGGTAAATACTTTTTCAACGTCATAGATTATATATAAAGTTAAAAAAGTAAAACTAGCGTTCTGCAAAGGTTTTAGCAATAGCATTCGTACAACGACTCTGCAGGAGTATCGCGTTACGAAAAAAAGGATAAAGTCGAGCTAAACAGATGCAAAGTACAAATTGCAAACCCTGATTAGTTATTCAATTCTAACAAGAAGGTTTACGCAAAAGTTACAAAAGTTAATAATTAACTTGTCTAACTTTTCCGATTATGCAAAAAACGGGGTAAATTTGGTAGCAGTAATCTGCCCAAACTCTGATTAATTCCTTGATTATAATAATTAAATAGTTGTTAATTAAAATAATCTATATCGACTCAAAGCCTTTATAAAAGGAAGTTTTGACACTAATCTTGAAATTAAAATTCAGCTTAATTGGTTGGTTAGTCTTTTAATCTACACTAGCTCTATCAAATTACTGTAAATAAAAGCTTTTAATCTACACTAGGGCGTGTAATAAATTAACCCAGATAACAGCAGCAAGATAAATTGCACCGAGAAAGCTTATTGCTCGCTTCTAATAGCGTGTGGCAATCGCTCGATATTGTTTGAGTTGGGCAAAAAAATTCTCGATTAGATGTCGTGCTTTGTACAAGTCTTTTATTTTTCCCTTACTAACTAATGATTTAGCTCGATTTATTCCCCAAAGCCTTATTGTTACGTCCATGAAGCGCTTACGATCGCACCTCCGATAAAATCGCTAAAACCATTGCATAGTATGCATTTCGCATTTACGGATAAGTCTATTGGTGACAAGTTAAGGAAAAAGGGAAATTGTCAAGGGTAGTATTTGCATGGGTCAAAATCGTGGGAAATTCAGGATAGACAAATAATTGAGCGATTGTGACCAGCCATGACTACGAGCCGAAAAACCAATTGAGACCATGCGAAAAAAAACAAAGATCAATGGTGGAAGATGAAGTAGGGGTTCAGCCGGGATACGTGTAAATTGGCACACCTTGTAAATAAATGTTGCGGAACGTGTTTTATTGATTTACCAACTTGCCCATAAATGGCAATACTGCTCGGTTAAGGAAAATGAAGGGTAAAACAAAGAAAAATTTGTTCGCGTATTAGTTACGAGAACAAAATGAGATAATTCGACTACTTTTTCTCTTTGAGGCTATCGTACAAGTCCACCCAATTTTGACGAAGAGAGTCGATGCATGAAGTTAAGTGATCGATTTGGGTTCTTTTAGCGACGGAGAGGACAGCATTAATATGAGCAGGGCTTCCAGCCTTACCCAAATGCCTATATTTGCTCAATTTGTTGGGTTGAGTTGTGGAAAAAATTGGTTTGGTAGCGTGTAATTTATAGTACCAATAAGCTTGTTTTTTTCCGCGTGCTTGGTAACGCAAAACACAACAACCAGGTGGCGCTACTTCCCCCGAAGCTTGAATTTGTTGGATAGAGAGTTGTAAAGTGGCAATCGCTTGTTGTAGGAGTTCAGCCCTAGAAATAATGTCCGAGTCAGGAGCAGGCATTGACTAATGCTCCTTGGAAGTTGCAGAAAGAGCAGAATGTGTTCGCGTATAATTTACGAGAACATGGTAAATTTACCCCACACTATTTTACAACTGAAATGTCACTTGTTAACTTTGAGATCATAGAAGCCTAGCCTGCATTAATCCAAGTGAATTACTTCTGGCTGTATCACAAGTAATCCCATCTCAAACCATAACCAGAGCAATTATTAGTACTTCCAGTCAGGAAAAACGACGACGAAAACTGAACTCTCACATAATTGTAGCTTTAGTAATCGCTATGAATTTTTGGTCTGGTGATTCAATAGTAGATGTGTTCAAAAATCTCATTCATGGCTTAAGTTATTTACAAATACCTTTCTTGATACGCTGGAAAATACCAGTAAGTTCATCAATTACAGAAGCTCGTCAAAGGACAGGAGCGGCGGTAATGACTCGGTTATTTGAAATGGTAGCCAAGCCAAAAGCCACAGTATTAACACCTGGTGCTTTTTTGGGAGGATTAAGAATCATGGCGATGGATGGAACAGTTTTTGATGTTCCCGAAACAGAAACAAACGCAAGAGTATTTGGCTATCCTGGTTCTCGCCCTGGTACATATCCGGCTTTTCCCAAAGCTAGATTAGTATTTTTAGTGGAAGCAGGTACTCATTTAATTGTAGATGCATTCTGTTCCCCCTATCGCATTGGAGAGAGAAGAAGTGCTTTAAAACTCCTACGCAGTATTAACTCTAGTATGTTATTGATGTGGGACAGAGGATTACATTCTTTCAAAATGGTCAATGCAGTCATTAAACAAAAAGGTCATTTCCTTGGTCGTGTCCCAGCCCATGTAAAATTTGAAGTAGTTGAAATATTCAAAGATGGCTCTTATCAATCATGGATTGCACCAGATGGAGAGTCGAAAAAAAAGGGTGTGACCCGAATTTCTGTCCGCATAATTGAATATGTTATTGAAGAGAATGGTACAGAAAAGACTTACCGTTTGATTACTGATTTAATGGATATTTCCAACTTTCCGGCTTTGCTATTAGCATCAGAATATCATCAAAGATGGGAGGCTGAGAATACTTTAGATGAATTAAAGGTACATCTAAATGGTCGAAAAATCCCCATCCGTTCTAAGAATCCTCGTGAAGTAGTCCAAGAAATTTATGGTTGGTTGTTAGGGCATTATTGCCTACGTTGTTTAATGTTTCAAAGTGCAGCCTTGAAAAATATTTCTCCATTAAGATTAAGTTTTACTGGTAGTTTACGAGTTCTTCGACGTGCCATCCCTGAATTTCAACGTCAGATAAATAATCAATTGGATATTAACATATATTATAGCTGGTTAATTTCCGAAATATTAGATTTAGAAATCCCTTTACCACAACACAGAAGTAATCCGAGAGTAGTCAAGAAAGCACGTTCAAAGTTTAAGAGTAAAAAGCGAAGTCACAGAAGTAATGGTACTCTCCGACAACAACTATCTTTTCAAATTCTGAGAAAGGCAAGTTAAATCTGTCAATTTGTTCGATACACTAAATTGTTCATCATCAATTTATAGTTCAATAGTTTAAAGATATTCTAAGCAATTGACAATTAAGTTTTTTGAGAGTGCCTTTAGGTATAGACAAACTCTTTAGCTAATTTTGTTCTCGTAGTCAACACGCGAACTAATTCTCCTTGACTCCACCACCTATTTCCCCTTAACCGAACAGTATTGCCTCGACTCTACCTCCCGGCTGAACCCCAAGTAATTGCAGAGCAACTGGAAAGATTACTGACACCAGCCATTACAAATCAAGAAAATTACTACCGAAAATTAGGACTCAGAGAGCGGATATTGAATTTACCGTTGATGATGGCTGCGGTGTTAACCTTACTGTGGCGAGACGTAGCAGGAGTGAGAGGATAATACTTATGCCAGTCCCTCTGCTCCCAGGCTGGAAGAGACTGCCTTCAAGATAATAAATTTATATAGTTGGGAGCAGGGTTTACGTGTAATCACAATCACAGCATTGACTTAATATGGCAATAAAATACGATTACCAACTGATTGAGTCCGCACGGCAAGGCGACAGTGAAGCTATCAATACTCTGTTAACCCAATGTGTTCCCGATATTAAGCGATTTGCACGCACTGTCTGCGCGACTCCTGAAGATGTTGAAGACGCCCTTCAGGAAACCATAATTATTTTATCAAAAAAGATAAATACCTTGCGAATCGCTGCTGCCTTTACATCATGGCTATTCAGAGTGGTAAAGCGCGAGTGTTATCGTCTGCTCAGGCTAAGGACTAAGGAATTACTCACTGATACCCTCCCCGAAGTACAGGATACATCTGAATACAATAGAATACAATCAACTTTGCTTAGTCAAGAGATTGTAACTGCCATTACAAGACTACCAATAATTTATCGGCAAGTCCTGATTATGCGAGATATCGAAGAAATGACTGCTCCAGAGACAGCAATGACACTAGGCATTACTGTAGAGGCAGTAAAAAGCCGTCTTCACCGAGCAAGAAAAATAATCAGAGCAACCCTGCAACAGTATCTAGTTGATTGATCAAAAATGACTCTGAATAGGGATCTTAGAGTAGAAAGTTGTAAATAACAGGCATTGATGGGAATTTAAATGAATCCTTTTAGTCCTCCTAGGCCTCTTTATTAATAAGCACTCTTTATAAATACGCGATTAACCAAAATAGGAAAAAGTCTATGTGGTACAAAAAAAATTTACCAATGTGGGAGCGTATGATGCGCGGTGCTGCTGGTGTCGCAATAGCAATCTGTGGACTCATTGGACTCAAGGGAATGCCGATTGGCTATTTAATTGCCACATCAGGAGTATGTGTTGGATTAACCGGATTTTTTGGGTTTTGCCCAGCCTGTGCAATGCTAGGGCGAAAACCTAAATCCTCCAAGTGATCGCGGTCTAAGAGGTTGTTTGAAAAGTGTTTCGCTGTAACTTTAGGCACTTTTAGAGTCCCCTTAACCTCCTTTAAAAAGGGTGGAACCGGAATTAAAACCTCCAATTTATCGGGGGATTTAGAGGTATCTAAAACTTTTAATACTGGCAAGAGGACTTTTCAAACATCCTGTAAAAGACTCATAGGTGTAAGCAGGATCACGAAATCATTTGTAAGTGCATCAAAGTCCAGTTGGAATTTGTGAATATCCGAGTTTACTGAAAATTATGTCTTCAAGCAAAAACTTATTTGCCAGCCAGACTTTGGGCGAACATCTTATTAGAGGTATATTTGGGATTGCCGCTATTTACTTTGCTATTAAACTGGGGCAAAACCCCACCACATGGTGGGCGACTCCAGCTTCGCTTGGGCTGGGTATATTCTCACTTATCTTGTTCCGAGGATGCCCAATTTGCTGGACAATTGGATTTTTTGAAACCCTGTACCGACAAATCCAGCGTTTCCGATCCAGAATGTCCTGGCGAGATAGGCAACTTAAGAGGAAGCATCTCAGCAATTCTAAATTTAAGAATTGAGGTAAGGATTCAGGTCTAATATTTAGGAAGCAGGGATGGGCGAGACAGATAATTATTAGAATTAGCCAACAGTGCTTGTGCAAAAAAATCAATCACAGACCTACCTTGACGACGACAGGTTTGCACCACTGTCAACAGATGGGCAGTGTGTTTAAACCTGTCCATTGAACGGGAGCCACCACTAACCTTACGTTTCGTTACAGCCAAAGGAAGGGAACGTTCAGCCTGATTGTTATCAGGAGGAACTTCAGGGTAGTCAAGAAAATACCACCATTGACTTGCTTTATCACGCAAAAAACGTAAAAGGTGACCAACTGTAGCTCTTGCTATAGCAATCCACTGATGGAGTGTTTGTTGCAACTTATATTTGAATTGATTGACCCAATCGTTGTAACTGAAGGAGTCAAGAGTCTCAAACCACTGAGCGTAATTTCTAAAGGCTTCATCAATTAAATTAACAAACGCTTCGCCAATAGCTTGGTTGTGGAGACCTGGAAGTATAATTAGTTTAAGGAAACACCCCAGCGTAACTATCTGTACGATTGCTCATTTACCCCCGGACTTCTGTTACACCTATTTAGTCAAAGGTGGAATCGATGCCCCAAAGTCTTCTAGATTCATTGATGTCTACAGCGATCGCCTAACACTACCATCTGAGGTAGTGAGCCACGCTCATTTGATTGTTACCTCGCTTGAGCCACTACCGCCATAAAAATACCCCCTTCTGGGGGCAATTGATGTGGTTGATGTGCCTAAAAGGACACAATCGAATAATGAGAGTTCGCTATAAAGATTTCTGTATATGTGCCCATCTTAGAATGAACTGTCGGTGAATGTCTTCGGTGATCACCTTTTCTTCAAAATCGCTTCACAACAACTTCTCAATAAAATCGCTATTTACACCGTTAAGCATTGCTTACTCCCCGCAGGCGATAGCTTTTTCACATTTTCAATCCGACAGCACCCCCGCTTCCATAGCAGTCTTTGGTTTTTATCTACAGGATGGTAATAAGCCCAAATACTTCCATCTGGTGCTGAATATAAGGATATAATAAAAACCGTTTGTGTACCAAAGTTACCTGTACTTACCTCAATCTTTTCTTTGACAGTAAACGTCTGTCCTGAACTATTAGTTGCTGTTGATAATTTTTTATAGGCTGGTTTATTCCTTAATTGCGGTTGCTCTGTTTCTATCTCTGATTGCTCATGTTCAGCAGAGGTACTTTCAATCAAAGCAGTTGATGATGATGAATTAACTAGTGCGGCTTCGAGAGTTTGAGGTAAAGCTAACTGTTCATTCTCTGCTTCTATTGTTTGAGGCACAGCGTCATAACTCAGGGCAGAGCTACTGTTTAATTCTGAAACTTCAATGCTTTTACTCTCGTTATTATTTACTTCTAATTCCGGCTCAACTGGCTGATTTTCTGTTGGTACGCTAGTTGATGCTGATTTAGATTGTGCAGAATTATTATCGTCTGTGGCGTTATCTTTTTGCTTGACTATACGTAAAATAGCTGGCTTGGTTGGCGTGGCTTCTTCTTTTGATAGTGAACTATTCGTTTTAGGAGATTTACGTTTAGGCATAATAATTTATTGGCAGCAATGCACTCTTAAACGGTGATTAAATCAGTAATTAAGAAGGGAATGATTACAGTTTTCTGTCGGTTTAGCTTTCAGTTAACTCAGTAGTATATTCAGCCGTGTTGGTTGATATATCTGAAGTTGAAGATTGCTCACGATCGGGAAATTTAATGCACTCCCCTGATTGAATTACTAAGTTAGCCCCGACACGTCGCACATGAAAATTCCAGAATTTCTTAATCGAATTTGATGGTAAAAATCCGATTAGTCTTAGTTGGAAATCTTTGGGTAGCTCAAAGTCTCTCTGTGGTTTTTGGTGAATTTTAACTTCTACTATCCCAAATTCATAGTCTTGATATACAACTAATCCTTGTACAGAAAAGTTATCAGCTACTAACTGCAATTCGTTTTTTACTGAGTCGGTATATTTTTTTTCGTTGCGAACATTTATCAAAGTCACCCGAAGTTTTGTCGGAGAATCTTTGAATGGTGTTCTGGGGTAAACAGTCCACAGGTAATCAAGTGATAAATCAAGTTGAGATTGTTAAACTAATTTCGATGCTCTCTTAGCAAGGTTTGTCTCAAGCATTACACCGTCAGCAGTTATTAGTTGCCCTTGATAAATAAGCTCATCCGAGGGAACATACTTCCCCCAGAGCCGACCAATTGCACGATATTCTAGTGGCTCTGTCGGTCTGATATGGTGATTATTAACTAATAACTGCTGTGTATCGTTCGTAATTGTCATGCGGACAAAGTTAAATTGTGTAATTTTTTGAATTGCTTTTATGATTGTAAACTGCGGCTCCCACTAAGATATTCTTCTTTCAATCTACTCAAAAGCCTTAAGTATCTTTAATGGGAGCTTATACCCAAAGATGAACAACTGCCAGTAGCATCCATGCTCTCCATAAATTGAACATGAATGCTTGAGACACATCTATTAACTTGCGCCAGCTTCAGCCACCGCTACATCTGGCTTGGACTCCTTCACTTTCTTCTCGAAAATCTGGATTCCCGCATCAATCACTTCAAAACCGTTCTCTGTTCGTTCACCAAGCTTGCCCGATCGCTTGGCTATCGTAGCTGTTCACAAACAAAGTGAGCGTTGAGCATTCGGCTTGAAACAGAATCAAGACTCAACATTAAAAAAACAAAATCCACAAGAAAATTTACCCCTGTTTTTGACCCTTTTTTTGTCTATCTAATTGATAATTAGTCTCAAGATGAACCGCCCAAACCGTGATTATTGACACATTTATCAAGAAATATTACAGTTTTGGCACTAACTTCTTGATTTGACTCAATTCGTGAATTTGAGATAAAACCTCGAAAAAACATCCATTTTCCCCGCCCTCACCAACTACATTCAACATCTCCCAATATCTAGACAATATCTCCCAAATCTCCAATTTTTTCTTACCTTTTTACACCTTTTAAATCATCCACTCACAAAATTCTCATTAGCTCAAAAATTCCCAATAAATCCGAACAGTTCCCAAGACTTGTTAGAAGTCTCCCATTATTTCCCAATAATTGGTAAATTATCGGGAAATTCGCTTAAAAGCTTTTAAGCTCTGTAATCCATCTTTTTCTGACGCACAGTACGCCATATTTGGCGGAAAGTTTTTGAGGGTCAAAATTGAAAAGCAGAAGCCGAAGCAACAGTCATCAAAAAATACTACGGAATAACTACACAATTACGACAAAAGCCGCCTCAGAGTTCAACCCTCTGAAAACTGCGGCGATTCTTATGCTAGTTCTTCGCCATTGAAGCGGATGCTGTTGGCGAAGTTAAAAAACGTTCCGCTCGTGTTTGGGTAAGTCAATTCAGCCCCCTTAAACGAATTCGCTGCTTTTCGCAATTACGATGAGCTTTTTCTCAACTACTACTCGACACCAAACAGTTTGTTGATCTGTTTCATTTCCGGTGACAGTTCTAGTTCCATCAAATCGTCAGTGTCTTCATCTAAGGTTTGGTCATCGTCATCCGAGGTGGACACCCGGATTTCATCATTCAAGTTCTCATTATTTTTAGTGGGATTCACAGTTTCAGGAGAAGTACTAAAAAGTGTTGTGTTGGATGAAGGTAATTTTTCTATCGCTCCAATCCTTCTAATGGTGGCAAGTTTTCCCTCTAGTTTCTCAATCGCAGACCAACAAGCTTTGACTAACTCATCATTTGTGACTTTACCTTCTAACGCTTCAGGCAACCAAAAAGCAGTTAGAGCTTCCATTGAAAATTCAGTCGCGGCTTTATTAGAGGGATGGTTCAATAAATATTCAATGGTCTTACCTTCCCAAGAATTAGATTTGCGTTTTATTCTCGGCAACTCAACATCTTTGTAGCGTGGTGCGCTCATGTGTCTTCTAAGTAATAGACAAATTATCGTAGCACAAAACACCAGTATTTTGCCTGAGTTTCCTAGCGGTGTTAATGAGCATTATAGTGGTGTTAATGAGTTTAAAAAGGGTGTAATAAATTGCCAAAAATTCTAGCCCCGAAAATAATAATGAGTATTATAGTGGTATAAATGAGTTTTTTAGTGGTATTAGGGGAGAAAGCGGACAAAAAGCGCTAAATCTGCCTGCAAAGCTTACACAGCAAGCTTTTCGGCAGTTGGATGAGACTACTACCAAAAATTTTCGGCAGGGTGTACCAAGTTGTATCCATACTCATTATGGTTTCATGCCCTGCGGGTGGCTGCGCCATCTCTCGCTGCGCTCATGACATGAAACCGCCGTTCGCTTGGAGGGGTTTTTTATACTACAAAGTACTGCATTTGTAGTATAAATCTTTGATGTCGCCACTAACAATTCTCAGAATTGAGAAACTAAAAACATTCGGCAACGTTGCGGGAAGTGATGACCATGTTACCAGGAATAGAGAAACACCCAACGCAGATCCAACCAAAGAGAATGTCCGGTTGATTGGGGGAGAAGACTCACGCGCCTTGGAGGAGATAGTTAAAGAAAAAATCTCTACGCTCAAGCATCGCCCTCGGCATGATGCAGTGTTATGCACCGAGATGTTTCTCTCGGCATCACCTGAATATTTCCGCCCTGGTGATCCATCTCTTTCTGGGCAATGGTCTGATTCACTGATGCAGCAGTGGGCGATCGCATCCCGTGACTGGCTAGCTCAAAACTATGGGTCAAAGTGCGTTAGGGCAGAACTTCACCTAGATGAAAGTACCCCACACATTCACGCCTACATCGTGCCATTGAACGATAAAACTGGCAGAGTCAGTCATGATGCGATGTTTGGCGGCAGAGGTGGGCAGGGAAGAATCAAGTTATCCAAACTCCAAGACAGTTATGCTGCTGCACTCGCTCCTTTGGGCATTGAACGGGGGGTCAAGGGCAGTAAGGCAACCCACACTAAAGTCAAGGAATATTACCAAGCCGTTAACAGTGAACCACTCACCGCAGTCATTACAAATAACCAATTAGCACCCACATCATTTGAATCAGCTAGGAGTTACGTTGCCAGGATTCAGTCTGATGACCAGTTCCAAGCGATTAATCACCAACTGGCTGACCGTTCGTTCATGGCAGAGCGATTGGAGAGGGCAGAGCAACGGGCGAGAGCCAGCGAAAAGGAACGACAACGGCTAGAAGAAATTGTGCGATCGCTGGAATTGAAAACCCAACAACTGCGCGACTTGCCCCTGGAGGATGTCGCCTGGGAGTTGGGGCTACACCATGAGGAAGGAAAATGGAGGGGTCACGGACACATCATTAATATAGATGGGCCCAAATTCTACGACTTCGCCCCCGAACAGCAGAAAGGCTCAGGGGGTGCGATTGACTTGGTGATGCACGTTAACAATTGCAATGTACGGCAGGCGGTCGTCTGGTTGCATGAGCGATTTGGTGAGTCGGGGGCAGAACGAGCGGCGATCGCAAAAGCAACTAGAGTGACTGCTGAAATTATCCAGTTAGAACCACGCGACAAATTCACGCTACCAGTTGAGGATAAAGCCAAGTGGCAAGCAGTCTCCAACTACCTCACCCAGAAACGGGGGATACCTGAAAACTTTGTGGAAGTTCTGCATAAGAGGGGGCTAGTTTACGCTGATGATCAGCAAAACGCTGTGTTCGTCATGCGGAATCTTGGCTCACTACCCCAGGCAATAGGAGCATTCTTGCGGGGGACACGGGGAGAAAACAACACGTTTAAGGGTTACGAGAAAGGGACTAAGCGGCGTGAGGGCTGGTTTCACTTTCACTTGGGCGGACAGCCAACTGATCCTGTAGAGAAAGTGGTGCTTTTGAAATCACCCATCAATGCCATATCTTTTGCAATGCTGGAGTATCAGCTTAGAGGCGATGTGCCACCCAATAGAACCCTGTACATGGCGGTAGATAATCCCAATAGCTTGCCAGTAGAGCAATTGCAGCATATTCCTAATGTACAAGTGGCTTTTGACTCGGACGATTCTGGTAATGCATCTGCACGAGTTGTTAAGGAATTGCTGCCACAGTCCAAGCGGCTCAAGTGCAAAGCTGACGATTGGAATCAGCAGCTACTCGATTATGAGCAGCAGTTAAAGCAACAGCATCAGCAACAGCATCAGCAACAGCATCAGCAACAGCATCAGCAACAGCATCAGCAACAGCATCAGCAACAGCATCAGCAACAGCATCAGCAACAGCATCAGCAACAGCATCAGCAACAGCATCAGCAACAGCATCAGCAGGATGATGAATTGAGTCTTTAA
>NZ_CP026695.1 GCF_002949795.1 Nostoc sp. 'Lobaria pulmonaria (5183) cyanobiont'
ATGAAAAAACAGCAGCTTCATCAAAGCAAAATTTTTATTTCACTTTCTCTAATTGCGATCGCGGGTAGTGGATGTACTAAATTACACAACAACTCTCAGTTCAGTGGAAGCAATGAATTTACACCTATGTCCAACTCTGAGGAGTGGCAGGTGATTAGGGTGAGTGATGGGGATACGATCGTAGTTCGTCAAATGGACGGGCGAGAGAAAAAGTTAAGGCTTTGTGGAGTTGACAGTCCTGAGATAAAACATGGTAAGCAGCCAGGGCAGGCACTAGGTATAGAAGCAAAGGCTAATTTACAGCGATTAGTCGATGAGGCTGACAAAACTGTGATGGTGACAGAGATTGAGAGCGATCGCTATGGCAGAACTGTAGCTGAGGTCTTTTCCTCTAAGAATGGGGTGGAAAAGTCACTTAACGAGGAGCAACTATCAAGCGGATTGGCTATGGTCTACAGATCCTATGTAAAGAAATGTCCTAATGCGATCACTCTTGGCAAGGCAGAAGAAATAGCAAAGAATAAAAAGTTAGGTGTTTGGGGAGACTCTTCTACTGTCCCCCCTTGGGAATTTAGAAAACGGCAACGTCAAAATAATGGTAATTGACCGTTAATAATAGATTTGCCCACAACTTCAACGATTTTAAGCCAGCGCTTTTCTGAATAAAATCTCTGGCTTTTATACCATTCTTGTGGATTTCTGTCTCGCTTACTAGAATTACATGATAAACAAGCGGGGATAAGGTTTCCCAAACAATTAGGGCCACCTTGAGAAGACGGAACAAAATGATCTAAAGTTAAAGAACTCTTTTTTCCACAGTAAGCACATTGATTATTAAAAAGTTCCTTTAAATTTTGAACTTGCTCCAGTGTATAAAATACAGAGTGATTATTTAGTCGAGCTGCTTTTCTACGATGGTTGGATAATAATTTAACCCTTCTTCCTCCTTCAGAAGTAGAGTAACGGCGGTTTGTTTCATTAATGCGATCGCGGTTTTGATAGTAGTAACTGCGCTGAGTTTGCTTTCCTTTTTCAGATTGGTTATATCGCTTTTGTGTCGCAGCACGTAAAGCTTTGTTTTGGTGATACGACTCTCTAGCCAATTGATTATTGCGATCGCTAAAGAAATATTGTTCCAGTCGCTCCGTTACATTCCGGGCATCGCGGCTAAAAACCATATCCTCTCAAGTATTCCTTATCCCCCGCCGCCGCTCAACCCTCCATTTCACTCCGCTCCTTCCACGTTCGGCTCACTGCGTTTCGGTGCTGGTCGTTGAGTACCTAAAACCTCGGAAAAGATTGCTGTTACTTCGTAGTTATTTCCCTTCCTTGGAGTACCAAAGAAGGAGTCTTTTTTTAGAACCAAAGAGCTATTTTACCATGCCCGAAGACGGGCATGGAATAACTCTTTTTGGGGTTCTAAAAAAAGAATGGCAAATTGTTTTTTTACTAAAAGATAAAAAAACAAATTGCAGGAGGAAAAGAAGAGAAAGAAAAAGGAGAGGTAAAGGTATCTTTGCAATCAAGAAAGATACTCAAAAAAACCAGTTTTCGCATTCCTTCTTCACTGCTCGCTGCGCTCGCACCCGAAAAATAAAAGCTATTATAGCGCGTGTACAAGCTATAATGGATATAGTTAGATTTTTTACCAAGGGGGAAATTGTCATGCTAAATAGAATTGGTTTCGTTGATAAAGTTAAAGTTTGGAATTTTGTTAAAACTTACGAGAATTTATTAGAAGTTGAAAGATGGAATGGTAAGCAAAATTCTAGCGGTAGAAAATGTTTATGGTTTGGTTTAGGAGTTGAGTTAGGTTTTAAAAGTACAGTTTTCGAGGGTTTTGAGATTAATAATAGTTTAAGAAAAAAATGCAATGATTTATGGTGTGGAAGTGATTGGAATAGTATTTTATTATATAAATATCAAGCAGGTTGTGAGCTAAAAAATCACGTAGATCGGGATATTTTTGATAGCAAAGTTATTGTAATTAATATCAGCGAGGATAGTTTGTTAGACGGAAATGTTGAGTTTTATTACAACGGAAATATCGAAATTCTCAGCAATGGGGAAATTGTAGAATTTAACAGCAAAATATCTCATGGGATAAAAAAGCTTAAATCTGAGCGCTGGAGTTTGAGCATAAGAAAGATCATTACTGCGTAATCTTCACTGCTCGTGGGTCTTCCGCTACGCGCCCTGACCCACATCGCCGATCGGCTCCGTTCCCTGCGTTGCGTTCCGGCACTGTCCGCTTTAAGTGGCCAAGTTTTTGCATTTCGCTTGCAGCCCCCGCCGCTCCCAGTACCTCCACTCCACTCCGGTCACTCCGCAAAATAGCCCCAGTTTTTAAAAACAAAAAGAGTATTATTTTATACTATGCTTTCAACCATCTTCGACCGCTATAACTGCTTTGGTTTCTCTGGCTCCCGCAAGTGGGCCCAGTCTCCAGCCCCGTTGTCTAGTGCTGCTGCTGCTGTTTCCCCTGGCTCACGCGTCTTAGTCGGGTGCGCTGCTGGTGTCGATGCGTTTTTCCGGTTGGCTTTTCCTGCCGCCGAGGTGTTCGCGGTTTCCAGTGGCCAGTGGGGGCGAGGTCGTGGGGCGTTCGCGGCGCGGTCTGTGGCGTGTGTCCGTGCCGTGGGTGCTGGCGGGGGCCTGTGGGTTTCGTTCCCTACTTCCCCGTGTCCAGTTGGCCTCGTGCCGTCTAGTTCTCAGTCGCGCTGCTTTTCCGGCTCCGGCTCTGGCTCCTGGGCTTCGCTTGCTTTTGCGCTGGGGTCTGGGTTGCCTTGCGCCGTGTTTTTGGGGTCGTTACCTGTTCCCCCGGCGTGGGGTCTGTCGCCAGTTCCAGGTTTAACTGGGTGGTTTGGTTGTTGTCAGGTTGTTGCCCCGTCTCAGTCGCCAGTTCAGTTGTCACTGTTTTAGCAGTTTGGGCGGCCAGTTCCCGCCCCAGCTTCTCTACGATCGCATCTCTGCAAAAATCCCGATAGCGATCGCCCGCCACACTTTTTATTTCCTCTAAGAATGAAGGCGTTATCCGAATGGTCAGCGCCTGGCTTCTCACCTCTTCATTACCAAAATCAAATTTATACCTAGTCCCAAAATCGGGATTACCACCAGTCCTAGCCATATTTTTATCTATAATCTGCATTTTTATATTAGCCTGTACACGCGCTATATTATTAAAAATTCTGTAAAGACTTATCACTAATAGCGCGTGTACACGCTATTAGTGATATAATTAAGGTGTACCCGACCAAGGAACAAAGGCGAAGCCATGACACCTGACAAAAAAGCATTATTAGACAAAGAATGCACAGCCTCAATTTTTATTCCTGAGCTTAACGATTATGTAGAGATTGTTGGCGGCAAATGCGAACAAATCGACGGCAAGCAGTACCTAAGAATTATTTGCGAAGATTCCAAAGGTAACGAAGTTTGCCTAAATCCTTCAGATTTAGAGCTTTACTTTAAGCGGTTTATTGTTCCGTTTTAATTAGTTAACCAGCGATCGCCTTGGGTGCGATCGCTTTCTCTTCGAGACGCTGCGCGAACATCCTCTAAGAATTTATTGCGTATCCGACCATGAACGACAAAATTATCAAATCAGCTTTAATCGCATACTTGAACACTGCTAATTTAACAGATCAAGAAAGACAGGAAGCAATAACAGAACTGGAAAGCAGACAAGAAAATACAAGTGAATTTTGGGCAAATTTCTTAAGCGAAGATGAGGATTTAGCCTATCACTACTCAGATATTTTAGATGCTCAAGGCTCTGGTTTTTATGAATCACTACCAGAATTTTAGTTAGTTAATTTGCGATGGTCTACGACCGACCGTAGGTCATCGCACCTAACAGCGATCGCTTCCTCCCTTCATCTTCTAAGAATTTAAAGGTATCCGACCATGACAAAGTACGCGAGTTTTGATCTAGTCAGAAGTGAGCAGGTAAAAAGGGCAACTTTCTTTGTGATTATTAAACACGAAGACGGCATTTATTCCACTGGGATTTTAATAGATAATCCAGAGCAAAAAGGCGAGGGCGGCTGGCATCTTTTCGGTGAGCAAAAATTTAAGACAGAGTTGGCCGCAGTAATGGCATTTAACAAGCTTTGTGCAAGTATCCCCGTAAGAGTTCACGGGTAAATTTTAAAAGCGATCGCCCTTTGAAAGCGATCGCTCTCCTTCATCCTCTAAGAATTTAAAGGTATCCGACCAATGCAATTAATTTTTAACTCAGAGACAGACGCTTTATCTGTCGTAGAGCAACTTTACAATTTTGAGCGAGTAGGGAAGATTTTAATAGCTGAAAACATCGATTTTAGAGCTTTAGAATTAGCGGTTAGTTTGGCTGAGGTCAGTTTTCCCGCTTTTAGTTTTCCGATTGTTAGTAGCTTACGATCGCGGCTACCATTTCCACGCCATGAGCGGGAATGTACAGATGAAAAAACCCCTAAAATTTATGTAGCTTGCTTATCTGCTTACAACGCTGGGCATCTCCACGGGCTTTATATTGATGCGACCCAGGAACCGGAAGAGATAGAAGACGATATTAAATGGATGCTTTCATGGTCGCCAGTAGTACATGATAAAGCGTGTGAAGAGTGGGCGATACATGATTATGAAAACTGGATGGGAATCAAAATTGATGAGTATGAGGATATCGGTAAACTTGCAAAATTAGCCACTATTTTAGAAGAACATGGTAAAGCTTTTGCTATTTACTATAACTACTATGGCAATGATGTCACGGTAGAAGACTTTGAAGAATATTACTTAGGACTCTACGAAAGTAAAGAAGATTTTGTATATCAGCAGTGGGATGAATGCGGACAGCTTCAAGAATTAGAAAAGCTGGGGATTTCTAGTTATTACATTAATTGGGAAGGAATAGCTAATGATTGGTTTATCGATTCTTACCTTTCAATAAAAACTAGTTACCAAGAAGTACACGTATTTATTCGCCACTAATAATCCTGTTAGCAGCGATCGCTATAGTTGCGATCGCTTCATCCTCTAAGAAAATGCACTCGACCCACTGCGCTTTAGCTGTAATCAGGGAAAAATACTTCTCCCTACTACCGGATAGTGCGATCGCACCTTTAGAAACTGCTATCCAACTGTCAGAAAAATATCATAAAACTTGGTGGTCAATTTGGTGGAATTCTTCAAATGTTCGTACCAAAAACCGCATCAAAGGAGAATGCAACCATCTGGCTTTTGACTGCTACACCGCCATGATGGAATGTGCGATCGCACTTAATAATTATGCGGCAGAACAACAAGCACTTAATATCAAACCACCTAAATTATGGGTAGCCATGATTTCAACTCTACACTCCGCTTTTGAGTGGATAGAGAAAGAAAATTATTCAGAAATCAACCAACGTCAACTACTAATAAATCTGGATGTTCAAACCATGAATAAGCTATTTTCCGCCCACGCACATACCCGCGCTAACTACAATTATTCTATTTTTCACCAATCTTTACTGCATGAAAATAACGGTGAAGATTATGCTTTACGCCATATCTACAGTTTAGAAAACACAAAAGTATTACTTACAAAATGGGGCTGGTCAGCAGAGCAAATAAAGGTTGGGATTGACCATGCAACTGTTGATGTTTATAAGAGCGTTGTTTATCTCCACATCCCTAACAAAATCGAGAAGCGTAAGGAAACAATTAAAATTCGTGGCATATCTCGCTTCATTTCTAAAGCTGACTTTGTAAGCGTGTTAATAGAGCGCTGCTGGTCAAAGGCTGACCCCTACAAATTGCAGCCTGGGGATAATTGGGATGAATTAATCGCAATGGGTAACACTGGTGATTTTTACGAACTTAAACTTCACCGATATGAAATAACTTGTACTTGTCATGCCTACAGTGGTATTGAGAAAGCTTTTGCACAGGATGCAGTTGCAACTAAACATTTAATGCTGCACGACACTGTAAAAGGGCAGATACCTGATAAACATATCTTCGCGGTGTGGAAATATTTAGGCGCACAGACATTACAACAGTACGAATACTGCTGGATGGAGCGCAAGGAAGCTGCTATGAAGGAACAGGATAAATGCTCATGGCAATATGACCCTGAACCAGAGTTATCGGACTGGTGAGGTAGTTCGATCTTGGGGGTTTCCCCCATGAGAAACTACCGAACCCGTAAGGGTGAAACCCATAAGGGTAACTTTTCTGGCCGCCAGCCCACAGCCATAAGTGAGGGTATTACAAGGTATCCGACCAAAGATCCTATGTACCATTCACCATTTATGCACTTTTTCATATTACCTCAAGGAGCAAACAATGACACCTGAACAGGGAAAACAGATTTTGGAAGAGGCTTTGAAAAATATAACGGAGGTTTTTGAAAGTAAAGATGAACTTCTTCACTGGCACGAAAACTTTGGCAACAGCTTAGAAACTGCCATGACTTCAATTGAAAACTGCATTGATGACTTGAAAGAAAACGACGAGTAAACCTTTTTGCGATCGCCTAGATATCAACTAAGCGTAGGCAAAGCCCGCCGCAGGCATCGCTACGCGGGGTTACACAACCTAAACCTATCAATTTATCCTCTAAGAATTTATCATGACACCAGAACAAACTGATCTTTGGCTTGAAATTCAAAACCGCCAGATGCTGGCACTTGAGCAAATAGCTGACTGTTTAAGCCAACTGGCTCCCAAAACTGCACCAAACTATCAGCGAAATATTGAGGAATTTAAGCGTTTTGATTGGGCCAGTGTTGATGCAACTGTTGAACGTAGCGATCAGTATGGAGCGGCCATAGTAACTTGGAAAGGTTATCAGTTTATTAGGCGATCGCCCTCTAATAAATTTGGTGCGGCTGTTTGGTTCTCTCGCTGCACTGGTAAAGATGATACAGGTGAAAATCTCTATGAGCGGCTGATTACGTTTAAACCAGTCTCAGATAAAGAAGTCGAGCCATTGCCTGAGAAAGTTAGCCGTTATTTGGATCGCTAACTAAAAACAAACTCTGGTCAATGTGGCCAGAGTTTAACTTTGCTCCAAAACCACTGTTAAATGACTAATGACCAATGACGAATGACTAATGACCAATGACTTTTGAGCAGCCAAAAATGGAGCGAGGCTTAGACCCAGGACAGCAATAGGAGCCGCCGCGTTGCCGCAGCAGTTTTTTTCTTTGCTGTGTCTGGGTCTAAGGGCTGGCTCAGGGAACGCTTCATTTTTGGCTGCCTCCGCGACGCCGAATAGCCCGTCATAGACATCGCTATTCTGACTTAACTAACTCATAAAGAAGCGATGCCTGCGGCGGTAAACTACGCACGTTTGCACCTTATGAAGTAAATCCCAGAGACTACCTTCACTCGCCCTCTTTCAAAAGCTTTTTACCTTTGGCGATATAAGGGGCTATCTCCTTACGGATAACGTCACTCATGGTAGTAGCATTAGCCAAACACCAAGTATCAAAAGCTTTTTTGTCTTCAGTGTCTATAACAAATTGTATGTAATCTTTTTGGCGGTCTAACTTTTTTCTGGGCATGACTTCAATATTTGTTTACCCCATTTATATCATGATAGATATCATGATATAATATCAAGATGAGGGACAACAAATACACACCCTCACAAGGAGGTAAATTGACCCAATCAGGTAACGGAAAAAGGGAGTACAACCCGGAAGTTGAGTACGAACGGGTTGTTGACGACAGCGACGTGTTCTACAAGGTAAACCCGGAAACGGGCGACCGAGAAGACGTAGTAACAGCGAAAGACGTTATGGATGAAATCGACAAGGCATTGTCTGAACAAGACGAGGAGCCTGAAGATCCCGCCTAGCGCCTAATTAGCAGCCTCTAGCCCCACTAGGGGCTGCTTCTTTTCTAAAATAACACAGCGACCTGAAGCTCTCTTCACTTTTTTAGGCTTACTACTTCACAGGCCGGGTGCGGCGAAAGTAATTAACGGAGGAATAGAATGAATATTTGCATTCCCAGTTATCTTAGAGTTTTTTATCACGAATGTGGACGCATACAGCACATACTAGGAAGTTCATTTTACAATTCATCTGGTGAACCGCCTGATCTGGAATTTGCTACCCGTAAATACGAAATTTCGCGTGAATATCTGGCGACCGAGCTGTTTCGTGCTAGCGACGGGAGGTCAGGATATTGTATCGGTGATCTAAAGCAAAAGCAGTTTTATTACTGTGGTATTGATGTTGAGTCGGTACGCGAATGTTTGCGATCGCTCGGTATTGGGCGTGAAGATCCAATGGAGAGCCAATGATAAATCTCTAAAAAAAAGGGGCCGAAGCCCCAACAAACTAACCAGCGAGAACCAAACGACCGCCAAACCGACGCGCCAACTGAGGCCGCCCCAGCCACACGCGCACAACCACCGCCGGAGACAAACACGGAACTGACACCCGCCAACGCCGCCCAGTAAACCGAACTGCAAAATAAGTGTTGTCAGCGCCGAAGAACTCAACACCCACCGTAGCTGCAAACCGTAACGCTGCCGCCTCAGAAGCGAACGAAGACACACACACCCAACTAGAAAACGACCGAGACGACGGCCGCACCACAGCAAGCCCAAGGCCAGGGAAGCAACGGGCCAACTCGACAACCTCAACCGCCAAGGGAGCGGGACAGCCAACGAACGACCGACGAACGAGAGTGGACATGGCAAACCTCAACGCGAAACGACAAACCGAGAAACCCCCCGGCTCTTTCTTTCTTTGCGTAGCGTGTCAAGGGCGGGGTGGGGTCTGGGGTGTCCCCAGATATAAAAACTACGTAGTATCAGTTTCCCCCGCTTGCGAAGCCCTTGATGCGCGTAGCCATCCTGAAACAGCCGGGGTAGCCTCAGCGGCAATGAGCGCTCCCCTTGGGGCGGGGGGGGACATCGACCGGAGGGAGTCAAAAAACAAATTGCGTTCGCGTAGCGTGCCGTAGGCAAGCATCAACTTCTTATTTCGCGTAAGCGATTTGTTACCTGCGATCGCCGCCACAAAAAATATACTTTAATCCCTATGCAGTGTACACAGCATTAATGGTATTATTTAAGAATAGTATTCGACCAAAAACTATGCCAAACTATCACCCTAAAACAGAACATCTACCTAAGCAAAAAACAGCGTGGCAACATCTGCCAACTAAAGCGGTAAGAGTGCCTGAATTATTCTTAGAGGAAATTGAAGCTTATGCGCGATCGCTCGACGGACAAACTAGCCCATTCGAGACAATAATCTCTGCATTAGATAAACTGAACCCTGAAGAGATAGAGCAAATCAAACTAGCTATAGAATCCTTGTCTAGTGAAAAATTAGAGCTAGTTACAGTAAAAGAAGTACAGCGCAAAGCTCGCCACGGGGATACTCCCCGGTGGCAGACTTTGCCCCAAGAGCAACAATTATCTGATACTGAAATTGCGGCGTACACTGCAAAATTTGGGTTTGTGCCTTCAAAATATCAGATAGCGATCGCTGATTGGATTCTAAGAGGAAAGGGTCACGGGTGCTGTAACTCAGTTGCTGGATCTGGTAAAAGTACCACACTTAAGATTGTGGCTAAAACCCTTGAAGAATCAGGCTTAAGACCCAGTGAAATTAAAATCTGTGTATTTGGTAAACTCAACGCCCAAGACTTAATCAGAAAGTTTGGGCAAGCTTGGAAGGAATCGATTAGTACTTTGCACAGTGCTGGTTTCTCACTAGTAAAGAAAGAGCTTGGAATTAGGAGCAGTTATGATATTGAAGTTAGCGGACAGAAATATAAACGTATTGCCCAAGACTTAGACTTAATTGCTAAACGTGGTAATCCAGTCGGTAGATTAAAGACTGAGAAAATTATCGGCAGTGATAACGACTTTCTTAAGCTTATAGACTTGGTGAGGCTGACTAACCAACAGCCAACACAGGAGACAATAAAGGCGATCGCATCTCATTTTGAAATTGACGATGTTTGGGAACCTGACCTTATAGCTCGTTGGATTGAGTATTGCTTAAGTATTGGTGAGCAAAAGGCGATTAAGAAGGAGTGTTTGGATTTTACCGATCAGATTTGGTTGCCCGTAAAGTGGCGATTAAATGAGGCTAAATGGTTTCGTCCCTATGGCTTTGTACTGGTCGATGAAGCCCAGGATTTAAATGCTGCACAGCTAGAATTAGCTTTGATACTGGCTGGGTCAACCGGGCGTATTTTGGCAGTTGCAGATCCGAGACAGGCGATAATGGGCTTCGCCGGTGCCGACAACAAGAGTTATGAGAACATTGTCAGCCGCACCAGTGCTGTAGAGTTACCACTATCAATTTGTTATAGATGTCCGCGAAGGCACATTGCTTTGGTCAAAGAAATCTATCCCCAAATTCCCATTGAGCCATCCCCCAACGCTGCGGAGGGTTCTATCACTCAGATTCAAAGCAGTGATGTTGAGAAGTTAGTCAAGCTCGGTGATATGGTCATTGGTCGGAAGACTGCACCACTGGTTAGTTTGTGCATCAGGTTAATTAGTAGAGGTATTAAGGCAACAGTCAAAGGTAAGGATATTGGGGAATCTCTTAAAAAAGACCTTGAAGATATCGCTAAAATGCCGGGATATAGTTTTGAATTCTTCAATGATGCGACAGCGAGATATAAACAAGCTAAATCGTTGCAGTATCAGGGCTTAGATAATGAAGATCAGATGCTTGAAAACCTCAAGGATAAGGTGCAAGCGATCGCAACTATTTATCAGTGCCAACCACAGGCAAGGGGTATTGATGATTTAAAATACTACATTGATAGTTTGTTTAGTGATGAAAACTCGCCAATTACTTTAAGTACTTGCCACCGGGCTAAGGGATTAGAGGGCGATCGCATCTTTATTTACAAACCTGATGATATGCCCATGACCTGGAAAAATCAGCAACAGTGGCAACTAGAGCAGGAAAAGAATTTACTTTATGTGGCGTTGACTCGTAGTAAGTCTGAATTATTTATTGTGGGTGAATGTAGTTGGTATACGGCATCACCAGCACCAGAAACAGATAAAACAGTAAATACTAGTAAACAGTCTACTCATGATGATTACTTCTCCTTATATAGAGAAGCACGAGAAAAACTTGATAAGGAGTTAAGCCCAATCTTTAAAAATGCTGATTCCAGAGCAAAGTTTATCAAAACTGTGATTGATGAAGATATTGATTTAGGGATACTTGAAGACTCAGGCAAAATTAAATATACATCTGCTGAAAGCAAAAAAGCTGTGTACACTGCAATAGATAATTATTGGGTAAGATTTGGCGTTGCGTCTCGCTCCTTGGAAGAAATCGAGAATGAGTACGACACGCAACTTGACGAATATGATTTCTAGTTTCCTCTAAGAATTTAGCGATCACTTCGTGGGGCTACGCCTACGCCCCTCAACAAGCGATCGCCTACGCCCTTTATCCTCTAAGAATCTTACAGGTAAATTTTTTTGCACCTATTTAGACTCTTTTTCTGACCGACGAAACTCTACCAACGCTTTAAAAACTGTCTCTGCGTCGAAACCGCTAGCATTCTGTATATTAATTGATACATCAGAGTTGAGACTGACAAATGAACCTGTAATTACTGTTAGCCCTGATTCAGCTAAACCTAAAACTCGTGCTTTGGACTCAGCTGACAGCTTTTTCATCTGCTCTGTAAGCAGAACTTCTTTTTCTTCTTGTGACAAGCCATCTAGCAGTCTCTTCACCTCATCCAGCCCCACAAATTTAATTCCTTCCAGCATAAATAGATACAGCCTGATAGTTGATAGCTATCAATGATACTTGCTTATGCGCGATTAGACAGCGATCGCCGAGTCAAACCCCGTGTTGTAGTTACCTGAAATAGCCGAATTATGGCGTGTTCTCTTCCACTTGCGACCAATTGCTAATAATGCTGCTTCCATTTCATCATCATCAGCAGCCTCAATCATTTCCGCAAGCTTTTTACTCGTGTCCTTTTCTGCTAATGGTTCCTCAGCCAATAGCTGACAAAAATATTTTCTAGAGCCAGGGGCAAGCTGATCCATCCCCTCTAGTAAAGCTGCAAATACCTCTGGGCTTACCCATTTATGCCCGGAGCGAAACTGGGATAGGTGATTTTGGCTTATACCAGCTAGCGCGGCTAATTCCTTTCCTTGAATGCTGTATCGATCCATCGCCTGCTTAAATAGCTGGTAAATCTGCATAAACTTTTGTTTCCTAGTTTTATAACTACTAGATACAATCTACAATATAATTTATCTACTAGATAAACTCGATCAATTTAATTTATTTAAATTTATTAGGTTGATCAGACTACAATTCTACTCCAAATAAAACAGCCCTGATAAGCATACAGCTTATCAGGGGGATTTAAAAACTTGCGACTATAGTATGACAATCCTGTGTTTTTCTCAAGTATTGCCAGATGGATTTTTGTGTCTACTGGCTGTGACTGAGGTGCAGTCATGACAGAGCAACATTATCGGATGACATTAAGCGATGCGATCGCCAAATATCAAGGACATGATCTAACAGCAAAAGGGCTTGTACATTTTTACATCCTAATCAAATGTCGCCCCGGTTGGAAAATTCGCCTTGAACATCAAAAAGTTTGTGAAGAATTAGGCATTGCTAAAACTGCTTTTTATAGCGCTATCAGTCGATTACGCTCTGAAGGTTCAATTGATTGGGAAGCTCCAAAGGGTATTTTAGTGTCAATAAGTGGCAGTTTCCGCGAATGCGGAATGGATTCCACGATTGCGGAAACTGAGTCCGCAAACGCGGAATGGGATTCCACAATTACGGAAACTGAGTCCGCAAACGCGGAATGGGATTCCACGAATGCGGAAACAAAATCGCCAGAACCAATGAGTAGTGGATCTTTCAGCGATTCCCCAGATTTATTAACAGATTCTTATCAGTTTTTTAGCAACTCTCTCTCAGAAGGCGAGAGAGAGAATTTTATTGAATTTGGTAAGAAGAAGGCAGCCCAGTTACCCAAAGCACCTGAACTTCCTCTTAAATGGATTGAGAAGAACTTTGACGAGTTGCGATCGCAGTGGTACAAGTCCACGGGTAAAGTGTCCCCGGTGCAATCAGCAAAATGGGAAACTGACCCGCGTACTCGTGATTGGCTAGCCATCATCGAGGAGACTGGAAACCCTTTAGAGTTCGCGTCTGACAAGGAAAAAATAGAGTTTGTAAAGTGGTGTAAAGAAACCAAGCAGTTTAGTTGGCTCAGGGAGGGTAATCATGATTGATGACCTCCCAATCTTTGAGCGATCGCCAATCAACGAACAAACCGAGAATGAGGACAAGGAAATTTGGCAACCATCCTGGCATTGCTTCTGTTGCCAGGACACAGGGCTAATTTACAGGCATCTAGTAGAGCTAATAATTCCCAACTTCGATCCCAACCGCGATCGCATCCCCGTTTGTCAAGGCTGCAATAAATTTGACAACTACCATCTCAAAGAATACGGAGTGTTAGATTTACGATTTGACCTCTACATCTGCAAAAAATTGGATGCGATCGCTCGTGATGGGTGGAAAAAAACCACGGAGCAGCAGTTTGAAAAGTATAGAAATCAACTTGCGATTGCAACTGGTCAAATTGCTCAAGATCACAGTCTTGCAGTTGCAAACCGCACCTCTAATGATGAGCGCGAAGTACAGCAACGCAAAGCTGAAGTAGAGGCCATTAGCCCCCAAGAGTGGAAGGCGATGAATGAATCTTACTTAGTAGGTAAAAAAGATGAGTAAAGTTTCCTCTAAGAAATGGGTTATAGGCGATCGCTTTCAATCCAAGTGGGATAAAAGCATTATTTGCACCCTAGTAAAAATCAGGGAAGGTGGTAAAAAACCTTACACGCTCGAACATGACAACGGGCGGAAAGTTCATTGTGATGAATCTTCGCTATTAGATATGAAATTCTTAGAGGAAGAAGGAGCGATCGCATCGTGCTACTTTTACACGTCAGTTTCTTTGCAGGAATTGGAGGCTTTGAACTTGGAATCAAAGCCGCCGGAGCATCAGAACTCATCAAGACAGAACTCTTCATTGAAAATAACCCCGACGCTCAACGAGTCCTCTGTTACAGATTTCCCAATATCTCCATCCACAGCGACATCAAAGACTACTACTCAAAGCCGGGAGAATTCAACCTCTACACAATTGGATTTCCTTGCACAGGAACATCAATCGCAGGAAACGGAACCGGACTTGACCACCCAGAATCAAAACTCTGGTTTGAAGCCTTGCGGTGCATCGCAGACGGTCGTCCCAGTTTCATCATCATTGAAAATCCTACAGGACTTGTCAACAAAGGATTACGAGCAGTTCTTGGGGGACTCAGAATGGTTGGCTATGTCTGGGACGATCCGCAAATCATATCAGCTGCGGAACTCGGATCGCCCCAAGAAAGGGAAAGATTGTTTATCATTGCCTACACCAACAACGTATGCGAAAGGCTCAACGGGATGCAGACCAGCTGGGGCAACCAGATTGGAGCAGAAATTAAGGACATATATAACCAAGGGCGACAAGTTAAACCCAGCAGTACCGGGGTGGATGATGGGGTTCCCCGTTGGTTGGGCGGAATATCCTTTGATGGACACTGGCGAGACAATATCAGTGCAGCTCCCATTTATCCCGGAGTACGCCACCACCTCAATAAACGGCGAGATTGTAACGACCTCTACGCCCGATCAGTCTGCCCCCTCCAAGCAGCGATCGCAATTAAGCGAGTCTGTTACCTCGCCAATCTCGCCGCAACAGCTTAAGCAGTCAGATTTAAAACTAGACCTTTATATATGCGATTCTTCCTTAAGCATTGGCAAAGTAACTGAAGTTTGGCAAACCTGCTTTACTGTTGACTGGAAAAGTGAAACTAAGTGCTACTTCTGGGAAAGAGATAATCAAATTATTGGTGAGTTAGCGTTGGCGCAGCCCGCCGCAGGCATCGCACCCCAAGAATTAGTAGAAAAATTCTTAGAGGATAATCAACCTCAACTCTGCACAAAATGTTTTCAGGTAGTAGCCAAGTCTTACACCTGTGAAAAATGTCCACCTATCGAGTGTACACAGCAATCAGGTGATGTAGCTTGCCCTTCTTACAAAGTTGGGCGCACGGAAACCGTGACGCACCCACTTTGCGCTAGTTGTGAATCACCATTAATCAAACTTGATGACGGCTGCGGGGTGTGCGGATGGATACCCGAAAATTTCTTAGAGGAAACAGAGCCGCAACAGGAAGCTGTGCAGAAGCCAAAAGGTAGACAGCGCAAAGGATGCCTGTACAAATACATTGAGAATAAGAAATTGAAGAGTGGAGCGATCGCTTCTTACCCCCGTGTAATCGGTCACAGACACCCCAATAATCCTACTCATTGGAGATGGGGTTATAACTGGGAGGAAAAAATAGATGGGGAGTGGAAAGGGCGGAGTATTGGAAGTGTGCCAGTAGGTGCGATCGCACTTATCCAATCAATGCAAAATGAAGGGGTTAGTTTAGAAGAAATAATCGGCTTTATCAGGAGGGCTAAAAGTAAAAAGCTATTAGCTATGTAAGAGGGACGAAACTGTAAACTATCAACTTTAAAATGAGGTAAATTTATGCAATTAGGATTATTCCTTGACCTTGACGGAACCACGCGAGAATCGACTGAGGGTAAATTTATTCAGACACCCAAGGGACAGCGAATAATGGCGGGTGTACATGAAGCGATCGCCCATCATAAGCGCCAAGGTTACACAATCATTGGAATTACAAATCAAGGTGGCTGTGACACCATTAATCGTGATACTGGGAAGCCTTTGAAAAGTATTGAGGATGCGATCGCCCAACAGCAATACACCCTTGAATTAATCCCTCAACTGGAAGCAATATATTTTTGTCCAGATATGAGGGGCTTGATAGTGTATCGAGTCACTAGGAATAGTGCTGTTAAGCTTGCTGACCACACACCAGACGATGATTTCTTAGAGGAAAAATTTAGATACAGAAAGCCTGGGGCTGGAATGATCTATCAGGCTGTATTTGACTTTGGAATTGATTTAACTGTCTCATGGATGATAAGCGATCGCCCCGAAGACGAACAAGCCGCAGCCGCAACTGGACTTAACTTTATGTGGGCTGACGTGTGGCGAATGCGCTTTACACCTGGAATGTATGAAATCAGAACAGCCACGCCGCAGCTCTTAGAGTTTTTAGAAGGGATAAATTTAAATTAATGCTATTAACAGAAGCTGAAATACAACAAGTTTTAGAGCAAGTTCAAGCTGCTTTTCCCAACTTGACTGATTGGGAATACAACAATGAAAAGAATGAGGAGTATCTCGGCTTCTCTGTTTGGGGACATTTTGTTAATAACCCCGAAGAACTAATGCCACGGCGTTTTTTTATTACACTCGATACTTATGAAGACAAGTGGCAAGGATGTTTGAGCGTAGGACAACCCAGCTATTTGTGGTCGAGCGCTGATGTAGGCGATGCCCATTTAGTAGATACGGAACCAAGTGATACTTTAGAAGAGGCAATTTCAGCACTCAAGGCGAAAATAGTAGAACTGTTGGCAGCTTTTTCTGCTTAAGATAAGGAGCGATCGCGTGCAGAATGTATTGAGTAATAGCTATCCTATTAGATAGGGTTTTAGCTTTAGCAGGTGTATAACAATCAACTACAGCAATGTGAACTATGCCAAAGAGAGATGGAGAATTTAACTATCCATCACTTAGTTCCGCGACAAAATACCAAACGCAAAAAACAAGACCCAGGCCCAACAGCAAATATCTGTTCTGCCTGCCATCGTCAGATTCATGCGTTGTTTGATAACAAGTTACTTGCTAGAGAACTCAATACTCTAGAAAAACTCAGTAATGAGCCGCAAATGCAAAAATTCTTGGTGTGGGTAAGAAAGCAAGACCCCGGTAAGCGGATTGCAGTTCATCGATAAATAATAAAGTGTTTTGAGAATATTACACAGCAACTTGCTCCCAGTTAGTATTCTCCTCAAGAATATCTATTTCCACTTGAGAAAGTAATTTAGGTAGCATTTGTTGTAAGTCACTCAGCACGATTTTGACATCCTCAATCTGAAGTTTATAGTACTCAGTTAAACTCCCAATGGGATAATTAAAGTTACGATAACGATGTTTAAAATATAATTCAACATTACCTCGGTGTAACCAAGTTCCTAGTACCTTAATAGCAACAGTTTGGTAATGTGCGGCTAAATCTAGTTTGATTTCTGCTAATCGGTCTTTAATAGGTCTAGTGGTTACTCCTATCTTGTACAGAATACCTTTATCTGTTTGAACCTCTAAAAAATACAATGTACAAGATAAGATACGTTTAAATTGAGCGCGATACAGTTTTAAATCAGTGAGTCTGTATGCCAAGTCTGGGGCATTTTTGTACTTGGCATGGTCAAAAGCTAGCTTTAGCTTTAGTAGCTTTTTCAGTAATAATGGCTCTTGCACTTCGTTAAATAATTTCAACTCTAGCGTTCCGATGGGGATTTTTCCCAAATTCGTGAATTTATAGGCAGGCGGTCGAATGTAAACATTTTTTCTCAACATTCCTGCTTTGAGTAAACCAGGAGTAACTAAGTAGGAACTAATAGGATAACTTTTGACTCCGTACTCCTTCCATAGTAGTTTTAACTGTGCTAAATCCTTGCCAGATAGCTGAATATTGAAATTGTCATAAAGTGGCAGAGTTGGGAATTCTCGGTTAGCTATGGGGCGGCAGGTTTGGTCATTATGAGCAAAATGATGCTCTTTCACCTTGCCTTTTTTAGCCGTTAGACCACTATTACAGTAAGGACACTTAAGTGAAGTCTTACCTCTTGTGATATCTTCAATACATATCAAGATACCTTCTTCATTTACACCATATTTTAGCCACATTGCCACACCATTATTGAATAGTTAAAGTTGCTCCTACAAGTGTGCTTCAACTTTTCAAAAATGTATCTATCTTCTGGATTAGTGTAATGTTGATTTGAAGAATGTAAATGCAATGGAGTGAAGCCGCTTCATATTTTAAAGCTGAAGTATCTGTATAAATTAGTACTGAAAAATTTCTTAGAGGAAAACTCAATAACTCAACTTTCCTCGCTTGAATCTCAAGAATGGGAGAACGCCAACGGCGGGGCGTAGCAAACATAGCATTGCCTCAAAATTGACGTGCAGAGGCGATTTTAGCAGAATTGGTAGTGCTTGGGGTGCGATGCCTGCGGCGGGCGGAGCCATCGCACCTTATATCTAATTAGGGGGCTTTGGGTTTGATGAATTTGAGGGTCATGCGATCGCTCTCTCCAATGGCAAGGAAGCGTTGCCTATCTTTTTGACCTTGGCTCAAGGTTGGAGGTAGTGTCCAAACTCCGCCCGGATAGTCCTTGGTATCTTTTGGGTTGGCATTAATCTCTGATTTGCCTACCAATTTGAAGCCAGCCTTCTCTACAGCAGCAATTACCCCATCAAGAGACATATAGCCAGTTTTAATACTCTCTTCTAAAGAAATATCTGGTTTGCCACGGTGTTCTTCCACTCCCAGAATGCCCCCTGGCTTGAGTGCTTTATAAGCCGCCGCATAAACCTGCTCGTCATAGCCAGCTTTGACCCAGTTGTGAATATTGCGGAAGGTAACAACTAGGTCTACAGAATTGTCTGGGGCTAGGGTGAGTTCGGTTGGGGGATTGATTTGAGCGACTTTGACCTTACCAAAAACCTCTGGATTAGCTGCTAGTTTTTCTTGGAAAGCCAAAGCAGGTTTACTTGTGCTGGAAGCAAAGTTAGTAACTATGAGTTGCCCCTTTGCCGCTAGAAATGGGGCTAATATCTCAGTATACCAGCCGCCCCCTGGCCACAATTCAACCACAGTCATATTTGGACGCAGACCGAAGAATTGCAAAGTCTGGGCTGGGTGGCGGTACTTGTCTCGGTCACGATTTGCAACGGAGCGATGACTGCTGGTGAGTATGGTTTGGAGCGTGATTGTGCTGTTGAATGTCGCTTTTTCGCTCTCGTTGGCTAGAACAGTTGGGGGCATTACAGATGCCAATACAAGGATTGCTAGAGTCAGGGCTTTCAGTAAGCCTTGGCGGCGGGTGAGATTTTGTGCAAATTTCATAACTGTTGTTTTTACTTTCCGCTTTAGCATAGGGCAAATAGCGTTCTCATAAATGAGTGCGATAACGTACCCGTCTACTATAGGTATTACTCTCCCGTTATCCTCTGGTGCGATCGCTACTCGCGTTCGCTCTCATTCAAGCGTAGGCGCAACCCCTTAAAGTAGACATCGCACTCCTAAACCCGTTAACAGCTTTACTTGATTCAGTTCTAGGGGATAATCAGCTAGTTGGCACGCTCCCCGTAATACCCTTGGAACCCAATCAGCTAAACCTATTTCCAGAAGTGAAGCCCACGCCAGCACGTAGAGCAGAGTCGCTGGTGATGAGTGCTGATGCCCTGCTGAAGTGGAAAGCGCAAATTTTGGACTATCAGCAACGGGTGAGGGAAACCAAGCCAGTGCAGCAGGCGACATTATTCGACATTGCACCAAAGCACTGCGACCCAGACCGGATTGATCCGTTGCAGTTGTCAGTGCGATCGCTCTCTTTTTGGAGGATGCCAGCAGACAGCCCCGGCGATGCGTGTCTGTACTTCATCGTTGACTCTGCGGCTGGACTAGTGCTGTATGTGGGTGAGACGTGCAGAAGTAATAAACGGTGGAAAGGGATTCATGCCTGCAAAGACTATATCGCCAGCTACCAGGATTTGCATTATCGCTATGGAATGAAGACTGCGGTCAATGCGGCATTTTGGTGGGATACTCCCACAGACCGACGCGCACGGCAGGAGTTGGAATTGAGTCTGATTTTGAAGTGGCGCAGTCCATTTAACAAAGAAAACTGGGAGCGCTGGGGGCAACCGTTTGGGAAAGATTAGAGCGATCGCACTCTTCATCAGCTAATTAAACCCAAGTAAAACAAAGTCAACATCAAAATACTGGTGTTATGATTGACTTTTTTCAGATTAATTCTCACAAAATATAAGGCAGAAAAATAATGAAAGTGCGACCGCTACCTATTTTAGTGACAAGCGTAGCAATTTTTGGTGCTATTTTTGGCTGTCTACAATTAGTAACAGCTGCACCTGCACCATTATTTAGACCAGTCCTTAAGGATATTCGCAGCCAACTTCCGAAGGACATGGTGATAAGATTACCTGCCTTTGTACCTAATGCTGATATCAAAGGTGTAAATACTTATGCAATAGTTCGCGGATACCAAAGTGAATACGGGGGAGGTTTTTTTGCAGTTGACTTTGCTTCAGTACCTGATTGTTCAGCTACTTTTTGCAATATGGGAAATATCTTTGTGATGCGAGATAATCCTAAAGATGAAAACAGTGGACTAAGTGAGGATTATCGCAATGCTAAACCAATTAATTTAAAATCAGGAATTCGGGGTTTTTACTTTTATGCGCGTAGTGGCTCTGCTGGTTACAGACATCATGTTTTTTGGAAACAAAACGGCTTATTTTTTGAGGTACAATCTAGGGCTTTATCTAAGCAGCAAGTTATCAATATGGCAATTTCAATGGTTCAGGAATCTACTATTAAAAGTGCGAGATAATTATTAAACTCGCTTGTGTGCTTCGCGCCATTACTCGAAGTTTCCTCTAAGAATTGGGAAGCGTCGCTATCCTCTCAATTCATGTACACGTTGCCATTCCTGTTGTGTAATTTTGTAATTTGTAGCGTTCGGCTGACGAATTACAATCAAGTTTTTCAACACGAGGTCTTCTTTTAAGTTTTCCCTCACCAGTGGCTTGTCTAACAATTTGCTGGTAAAGCGAATCTTGGCGCAAGGTTTAACACCAACGCGACTGGTATCAATCCAATAGCCAATATCAGGGGGGTTAGTGATAATCTTGGGGGACTCGATAATCTCTGCGATCGCATATATTCCTGCCTTATCCCCAGCTTTCCAAATCAGCACTCCATCACCAGGGGCCATATCTTTGGCGTAGCGAGTTGCCAGCCACGGCATCTGCTCAAAGTCGCGGATGCCGTCTATAATGCGGTAATACTTGGGGTTGCCTTGAAACAGCCAGTAACTCATTGTTTGGTAGATTTCCTCTAAGAATTTTTTGGGCTGGGCGATCGCACCTAGATAAATTTCCCTTAAGAATGGGAGGATGATATTGATGTTCATGAAATTATGCCCTCAATAAAAGTGCAGCTAAATAAACTTTGATACTGGTAGATTTAATCCCTTCATCTAGAATCAGATTTAATCTGTCTGTATCTTCTACTAATTGAATAACGAAATCCTCATTATCTAAACCTGCCTTATTACCATCGGTATACTCTTTTAAGAGTTTTTGTACAGACTTGTTTTCCCGCCAAGAATTGAGCTTTTTGAGCGTACCTCTGACTGCTGCACGGTCTAAACCCTCTGGCAAGCTATCAAACATACTCAGCCGACGCTGAATTTGGGTAATGCGTTCAGATGTGACACTGATATTTTCTAAGGTTTCTGGTTGTTCTAGCTCTGCACTGCGTTGTTGCTTTAATTTCACCAGTTCGTTGTAAATTGATTGAGCGCATGATAGTAAATACTTTGTAGAAAATATATTGCTGGCTACTGGAGTTTTGATAGCAGTAGCGATCGCTAAACCATAACCATCTTTTTCTCCTATTCGGTCATTCCAGAATAGGGTTTGCTGTTTGTCTGTAATTGGTTCGCCATTGGGGCCAAAATATTGCACTGTTAACGCTACTAATCCAGTTGGTTCATCTAGTTCATTTGTACGCCCTACAGCAATGGGGTTAGCTTGATAGTCTTCACCTAATTTTTTTAGCAGTTCACTCAATTCTTCACTGTGTAAAATTTCATTCTGGGTATAAAGGTCACGGTTAGTTTCCTGTTTTTTATAGGCATCTTCTTGTAAATTGCCCTGTTCCATTTTTCTGGCTTTGACTAAGCTTTGAAGAAAGTCAATATATCCTGGTAAAATTTCATCATCAAATAGGGTGTCACCATAAATAGAAGCCCCCAATGTGTTGACACTGGAAATGGTAGGGATGTTGGGGTTAGGCTCAATACTAGCGATGTCTCCATCCTTTTGGGCTAAGTCTCCTACCAATTTTTTATGCAGATTTGATAGGCGAGAGGCTTGGCGTAAAAGTTGGCTTTCACTGTTGGCATAATAAACATAAATGTTCTTAGCTTTATGTTGTTTTGGTCGGTCAATCCGTCCAATGCGCTGCTCCAAAATCATAGGATTCCAAGGCAGATCAATATTAATCAAGTAATCAGCATCTTGTAGATTTTGACCCACTGATAGAGTTTCTGAACCAATTAATACTGCAATTTCTTCTTCTGGTTTGGGGCGTTCTGTGAGATTTTTACAAGTTGCATCTGGGGCAAACAGTCTAAATATTTCTTGGCGATTTAAAGTAACTGGACTACTTTTTGGTTGCAGTACGTGACCTGGACTTACTTTTTGAGCTTGCTCTGAATTGCTGGGGTAATACAGTTTTGTAGAGCCAATCAACATCCCAATACCTTTAGATGCGATCGCACTGTCACGAGCCATATAACGGTAGTAATCAATTACGGTGTCACTGAACGTAGAAATTAGCAGTACCTTATGACCTTGACTTACCAGTTCTCTTACTTTTTGCGTAACTTGCTTGCGTTTGTGGTCAACAAGAAATTCATCTACTAACAGGTTTTGAATCTGTTCTAGCTGATGTAAGTCGCCTTCACAATCAGTTAGCATTCGGTTATAAACTGATTGAGCGGTGATTGGGTCTTTTTGCAAGGCATCAGTAACTTTATTAATAGAACTAAGTAACTGCTGACGCTTTTGCTTTTCTTGTTCCGGCTCAGTTTCTTCGTTTTCATCTTCCTCCTCTTCATCTTCACCCCAACTTTCACGGTCGAAGTCATCTTGCTTATCTTTCTTATCTGATTCAAAATTGTAGTGAATCAGCAAAAATTCTTTCAGCCCATCGGCATCTGGAGAAACCGATTCTAGACGTTGCTGCATTTGCCTAATACGATTACCAAAGTTTTTAATAGTCCGATTGAGGGCATACATACTGGATTCAGCCCGTTGCAAGAAAAATCGGCGTTGGTTAGCTAGTAAGCTTCGCTGTTCAACATTACCTGTTAAATAGCGAATAGGGTCAGCAAAGGGAATGAAAAGACTGGTTTCAAACTGGGTAAAAATTTGGTCAAGTGCCTGTTCGGTACTGAGTTCAAAATGCACAGGTAGCCATTCTGCTATCCGTTTGGCATACAAGTTTAAATCTGGGGTGGCTTCTCGCAGCATTTGTCTAGTGCGCTGAAGAAACAGTTCCCGGTAGGTGCGGCGAAACAGTTCAGTATTATCTGTAAAATTTTCAACCCCAATTTCCCGGTTTTGAAACCATTGGGCAACTTCTGCGGGAAACTTTAAATCATTGAATCCTTCAGGACGACTGATAAAGGGCGAGAGAATGTTATAAATATCTTCCCGGCGATTGTTCCAAGGTGTAGCGGTTAACAGTAGAAAGTAACGCTGTCTGCCAGACTTGCGATCGCTTTCTTGAATTGATGCACAGGTTTTATGAATACGGTTTTTATAATTGCGAATGCCTTCGTGGGCTTCGTCGATGATAACTAGGTCAGGGCCACCGTAGCGATTGAAGTCTGCCAGGAAGTTACTACCTTTGCGGCTCATCAGGTTTTTATTGTAGAGTTCATAATCACCTGATTTAAACCCAAGTTCAGCCATTTCTCGTTCCCAGTTGGGGTAGAGTTTCTTAGCAGCGATGATCGCAATCTTAGCTTGACCGTTCTGCTGGCGATACAACCATGAGACAGTAGCCGCTAGCCGAGTTTTACCCAAACCTACGGCATCAGCACAGACGGCAACACCAAAATCTTGCATTACTCTTAGACAGTGTTGCGCTCCAGACTTTTGATGTTCAAATAAAATGCCTTGATTTAACAGTTCATCCAATAAATCACTACGTTCAACCCGGAACTGACGGGGGCGCTGCTGTGCCAACCAGTAGAGAAAATCGTTAGGTGTGCCGTGATTCCCTGCCAAAATGATTTCTACAGCTTGTTTAAACCCTTCTATCTCACTGAAATCTGGTATTTCTAGGGATTGGCTGACTGCTGGGGGATTTTCGGGTAAGTTGTGATAAGTGCCTTCGGTGGTTGTAACTTTGAATTCGGTTAACTTTGTCGGCGGATGTTCTGGGTCTACCTCAACTTGACCAATAATCCGTTCAGAATCTTGGCTATCAATGGTGATTTTAACCAATTCATCATTTACAACCTCAATGCTTTCTATTTTGTCTAAATTTTGACCTATGATTTCAACTTGGGTGGTTTCTCCAGGGGCAAACTCATCAGGATTGATAGATTCAATAACTGGTTCTTTTAACTGGGCACGGCGATCGCGTTCCGTCAACACCTGCTGTAAAAACTCTTGGGTTAAGTCAAAGGTGATGTCATCTCGCTGCCACTCAGCATCAAACTGACCAATACTTTCAAATATAGCTTCTGCATCTAAACGAGAATCCCAAGAGTAGAGAAAGGTTACACTCTCAGCATTTTTGGAATGTGCTGCACGAGTGAAATTATCTGAGCCTTCATGCAGAATGTGGTTTTCTAACTGGTCGCTCATGATGCCAGTTTTTTTGTGATAAATAGCTCGTCCTGATTCCATTTTGACGAGTTTAATTTGCAAAAAATTGAGGCGAACTAACTCTGCCAAAATTTCTGTACCACTAAAGGCACTATCTTCTAAACCCTTAAGGAATTCAGTTAGGGTAAGATGAGCAAATTGGGCGCGGTAATTAGGGTCTTGTAATTTCTCCAGTTCTTGGACATCCGCTTGCTTAGTGAATCCCTGCCAGTCCATCAATAAGCGAATTTGACCTTCAGTTTGCACAATTGAAGCAAGAGGTTCTTCATATAGTTTCAGCACACCACTATCAAAGTAAGCCGTAGAACGGCGATAAATTTGGGTGCGTTCTAGGGCAGAGCCGATGAAGACATTGTACTTATCTAGCTGATCAGGCAAATTGAATCTACGAAGACGACCTTTAATTTCTAAAAAGCTGCCTGCAAGTAAAGCTTTTTCTTTGGTTACACTTTCTTTATGAAGAAATTTTTCAATAACATTTAAATTACTAATTCGCAGCAAAGAGACACTAGGTACATTTCCATCTTTAATGGGAGTATATTCAAAAACCTTAGCGCTTTTTGGATCAATTCGTAGTATTCTGTAAGTCGCTTGTTTCCCACCAATACCTAAGAACTTCACAACTGTTTTTAACAGCCTGTCAGCATCGCGGTGCTTGAAGACGAGCCAGTATTGATTGTCAACACCTTTGATGGGATTACCTTGGAGTAGGTAGTAGGGGCGTTGTTTGCGAATTAGGTCTTGGATAAAGTTCTCAAGCATGGATTAGCATTTCTCGAAAATTAACGAAGTTAATATTGTCAAATATTGTCAAAGTCTAGGCTAATGTACTCAGGAAAATAAAGTTTATTATTAATTTTGATATTGAAAGCTTCTTCTACCCAATTCTGACAAGCTGTTTTAATTAACTTTCTAGCCTCATCAATAGGCATAGTGTCTTTGATATCTTTATTAGGTATAGCGTGTCTAGCTTCATCTCCAGCTTCAATAGAGAAGTTAGCTGTTCCAGTAAACTTGTTCCAATTTTTTTTCGATGTAATTTGAGCTAATTTTTGTTCACCTAATTTTTTTTTTAAGATTTCATAAATTTTGTATAAATCCATCCATTGTATATTTTTATGACTTCTGCCCATTAATCGGAGAACCTTATGATAGTTATCATGCTCATGTCTTCCTTTCATTAAAATATCAATATGGCTGCGAAATTGAGCATAAAAAGCAATATCTGATTTTTGCTTATAGTAAATATTAGGACGAATAGAACCGGGGATAAATTTCGTAAAAGTTAAGTTCAATAAATAACAAACGCCATTGAATATTACCAACAATTCTTTTGCTTTATCTAAAGCTTCTGATTCTTGTTCTACAGAATTTAATAAACTGGAAGTAAAATAGTAAAAAGGGTGTTCTGAGAGGTTATAATCTACAATTATTCTACCTTCATCACTTCCATAGTTTGGAAATTGAGTGAAAGAATCTAATAAACTACCATTACCATAAATATCCAATAGCCATTTATACATTAAAATCTTCTCCTAATAAATGGGGAAACTAGGAATTGCGTCATCAATTAACTGCATTAACTTAATAGTCTCTTTGAGTGCAATAATTACACGCTGATAATGTTGAATATCATCATCGTTTAGGGTGCGCCCTTTGCGGTCTTTAAGCCATTTTTGGCAGACTTGATAACCACCTACGTAAAAGTTCCAAACTTCTTCTGGTATGCCTGTAAATTTATCTCCTTTTTTGTTGATTATGACAGCACCATTAGTATATTTTGGGTGTCCTGCATCAACTATTTTATTACCACCATTTCCTGTAAATTGCGTGATAATTTTGTTTAATTTAGGTGACTTCATTAAGTGAAGCGCTACTAATTCTTCACCGTATGTTGCTAGTTGGGTGAAGATTTTATTGTCGCTGGTGAGAGGTACGCGGGGAAAGTCGATTTTGAGGAATTCGGCGTAACGGTTGCGGTAGGTGGGAGAGTGGAAGATAGCGTAGATGTAGTAAAAGATTGCTTCTGGAGTGGGGGTGTAGCCGAGGTTTAATTCTATTTTTTTAAGGAAGTATTCAGAAAAGTTAGGGCGTTTTTCTTGTTGAAGTTGTTGGGGTTTATTTGTGTCGGGGTAGAGATAAAGAGGAAATATTGAAGCTGCACCTCTTGAACAAGCAAAACTTCTATCAATAGCTGGAATTTCAGACACAAGTACATGAGAATATGTAACTTTATCTTGCATTTGTCTAATAGCTAGTAAACACAAATTATCTTTACCAGCAACATGATTAATTAACTCGCGTCTAGGACGATCTATTATAGTTGTACTATAATAACAAAAACGCCAATCAAAAGGACGATACAAGCAATTAATTATTTTATCTTCCCATTTATAATCATCTTTAATAACTTGACGGACATCTTTTATTTGCCAATCGTTATTTTCTTGTAAATCATATTTTCTGACATAATCTTGATTAGAAATATTTTCATCTCGGATTTCTACAATACGTTTATAAATTTCTTCTCTTTCAAAATCAATAGCAAAATTATCTCTATGAGTTTGAAAGCCTAAAACATTAACAGGCAGAATATCATTAATTTTAAAATACTGCTCATATTCTGCAAATAAATCTGTATTTTGAGGAATTAATAAATAAAACTCAGATTGTGGTTTTACTTCCTTAAAATTAGTAGTATTAACTGTATTTTCAGCCAATACATTATATTTATATTTCCTTAAACCGTATAAATGAGAATGATTAATATATTTGTCTTTTCCCTTAATAGCTAAAGTAATACTTACGCCTTGTTGAATATCAAAAACATTTTCATCTTTACTTCCATCAAAGTCAGTTTCTTTTTTCTTGCTATTTCCATGCAAATCATAAATATAAATCCCGTCGAAACTATTAATTAAATGCTGACGCATTCCCCTAAAAGTGGGATTATCTAAGAAACCGTGATTACTAATAAAAGCTAAAATACCTTGACCTGATTTATCAATTCGCCATTGTGCAAATCTAATAAATTTAACATAATCATCTTGTAACCATTTAGAATTTTTTTCACCCAATGGTTTCCCATCTACAAAGTAATAATTATTAACTAATTCCTTAATCCAAGGATTATTATTTTCAGAATGCCCCGAATAAGGAGGATTACCAATTACTACCATAATAGGCTCTTGTTTTTTAATTCTAGAACCTGCTCTAGCTTCTTCAGCAATTAACTTTTCCATTTGAGGGATATTCAAAGTTAACTGCTGTGTTTCTTCCCTTGATGTAATATCTTCTAAAGTATTAATTAAATAAATTTCTAATCGGTTACTACTATCAACTTGATACCCAGTCTCTTCTAAAAATAGCCCTATTTTCAAATGTGCGATTGCATAGGGAGACATCAACAACTCAAAACCAAATATTCTAGGTAATAACCGTTGTTTAACATAACCAGACCAAGACTTATCATCTAAGCCGTCTGTGAGTGCTTCTGGTGACTCCTGAAACCGTTGATATATGAGTTTACAAATCCATAATAAAAACGTACCAGTACCACAAGCAGGGTCAAGAATCATCACCTCTGGATCAGCCAAACCCAAAGGTTTATTAAACTTTTCCTTCACTAAAATATCCACAGAACGCACCATGTAAGACACCACAGGCTCAGGTGTATAATAAACACCCCGACGTTCTCGCATTTGTGGTTTATATGCTGCTAAGAAATCTTCATAGAACCGAATAATAATATCTTCCTGTCCAATCTTCTTCTCAAAATCCGACAAAATTGCATCCATCTTGGTGGCGCGGAGAATACCAAAGATATCTGCGATCGCACCTATCAACTCATCCCCCAATTCTTCAGCTTTCCGCTCAGATACATCTTTAAACAGCTTGCGGAGAAATGGGTTAGTTTCTGGTAACTGATGCCAAGCTGATTCGCGGTCAAAATGCGTTTCCTTCTCGCGTCCCTCGCGCTTATCCTTTACATAGCTGAATACCTTTGCTGTAAACAGTGCATAAGCAATGGTTTGGGCGTAGATATCGGCAAAACTGTAATCCTTCTCATTATCTGAAGTCAATTGCAGTGTGGGCAGTAGCTCCCGTTGAAAACTCTTCAATAGGTTGTGTAAATACCCATCAGCTTTTTCTTTTTTATAGACCGAAGGAATTGCCTGCTCAATTCGACGGGCTGCTTCAGCCAACAACTGCGCTAGTTCCTTCGCCGTCTTAATCGGTTCATAGAAAACCCACTCCACTAAGGGAACCGAACTTAGCCCCTTAGCAGCAATCGGCAGTTCCCCTTGTTTTAAACGCTTTAATCGTGCTATTAGTTGCGGTTCATTCCAATCAAAAGTCTGGATTTGCCGTTGGCGTAGTCCACCTTCACTTGGCAGCACTAACGGCACTCGACCTGTAGCTTCTTTAGTTGGCAGAAGCAAATACATCACTGGTTGCTGTTCAGCAACTCGATTTGTGTAATGCCCATAAATTTCTTGTTGCTGTTCTTTTGATGTCAAAAATCTTTTGATTTCTTGGTCTGTTGCCCCTGATAGTTCCTCATAAAAGCCAACAGCAATTGGGCAAGTCTCCTCAGCTTCTGATTCATCCGTACCAGGACGCAAATACCAAAACCGAGAACCTTGAGGGTCACGCTCTTTCACCGGATATCCTAACATCTGCCGCAGCGCTTCAAGACGATTTATATCTGTACCACCTATCACATCCTGCAACTGTTCTTTGGTGAAAACCATTTGTGTTCCTCGTGAATCTCTAATTGCCACGTCAAATCTGCGTAGGCATAGCCCGCCGCAGGCATCGCACCCAAAAGCGATCGCTCATACCAAAACTGAGCAAACAACTAATTCGGTAAATACTTAACCAACAAATCCTGCCCCTGAGCGCCCATCTCTTCCAACATCCCCTCAATCTTCTCCATCGCTAGCGGCGACGGTTTAGAGCGTCCATTTTCCCAACGATTAATCGTGGTATAAGTAACGCCTAGAGTGGCTGCATACTGTTCTTGCGTTAGCCCAGCCAAAAGCCGCAAATCACGAATGATCTGCCCCACCTCTGGCTGGTTGATAGCCAAGGGTTTTTTGATAGTCATTTAATGAAAGAAACTTTACCTTCTAGCTTAAGTAGCTGATGCTATATTATTTGTTACATATTAACCATGCGAAATTTCCGCTTCCATCAGTGAATACGCGCAATTTGTGTTTTTATAGTAAAATTTCTTGCTTTAATGAAGGCAAGTTTTTTAAGTGATGTTGAACTTGAATTCTTAGAGGAAAAGTTGCTAGGGGAGTGCGATCGCTTTCCCGTTTTCCTCTAAGAATAGGAGCGATCGCCTTTATAGAATTCTTAGAGGAAAAATTAAACGAGGTAGAGGAGCGTAGTTTACCGCCGCAGGCATCGCTCTAGGAGTGAAAATCAGCTTTATTGATTCAGTTGTTGTAAAGCGATTTTGAAGAGTCAGCGATCGCCCAAAGCATCCACTGATTCAGTTGCTACTATGGGCAGATATACAGAAATCCTTATACTGAACCTGAAACATCCTCTTCTTTTCGTGGAAGAAACATCAACCACATCAAAAGCCCCCTTCAGAGGGGCTTTTTTATGGCGGTGACAGCAGCGATCGCCCCTGCGTGATGAAAGATTCAAGCGAACGCGAGTGGCGTCTCGTAGAGAAGAAATGTAGCAGACAGGCGCTCGTTCTGGCATCTGTGCAGAATTCAAGCGAGTCAAAATTGCTTTTGGTGCGATCGCTCTTTTCCTCTAAGAAAATGCCTGCGCCAGACTTAAGAGCGAAAATAAGTGTGCTTGAAAGCGTTGAGTTTACGGAATTGCTTGTGGTATATCTGTATCTAAAAACAAATTTAGATGCTGCCACCTACTATGTCCCAGGACTTTCCGGTCAAAATCGTCGTGGTTTCTGCTTTACAGAGTGTGCAAAACTTTTGTTGTGTTAGATATATCACAACTGAGATTTGACCAATGCCATTCTAAAAGGTGTAATGTAATCTTTTGGCAAGTAAACACGGAAATGCGTACTTCACTATTTAATACACAATCAATTTTATGAGCGAAGAATTACAAGTCTCCGAATGGGATAATTTCACTCCTGAACAGAAGCACTTGTTGCAAGTTTGGATTCAATCACTTCAAGAAGCTCAAGTGGCTAGTATAGAGTTAATCAAATCCTTTAAGGATAAAGAAACTACCTCTGAAGCAATAACTACATTAAATGCTGTATCATTTCCTCGAACTCTTCCGCTTCCTGAAAGTCCTCCAGAAGTTGCTTGTGATGTACTACTAGTGATATGTAAAGCAAAATGTAGGTTCAATTCTAATAGTCAACAATGTCTTGATGATTGTATGAAAAATAGTAATTGTAGATAGCTGATTTGAATAAATTTCCAATTTTTTGCCACTTCACATCGTTTGTAATCTTCTTTTTTGAGGATAGGAGTGGCAATCAGAAAAATGTTAAGTATATAAATAAATGTTTAAAGATTTTTCTGGACAGAATCTTTGTGGAAAGTCTTTTAAAGGTGAAAACCTTACTGGTGCTAATTTTAAGGGTGCTGATATTCGAGGTGCAAGCTTTACAAAAGCTATCTTAAAAGAAGCAAACTTTAGTTATATAAATTCTGGTTTACAATCGATTACAATATTTTATTTAGTTGTATTTTCACTAGTTTTAGTAGCTTTAGCAGGAATTATTGCAGGACTAAGTGGTATTTTTGCATTTTATTTTACTTTGCATCTTAAAACCATAGATATTGTTGATTTTGTATCTAATACATTTATTTTATTTTCTTTATCAATTTTTATTGTAATTACTTTATGGAAGGATTTTATATATGGTTTAGTTTTAGGATTATTAGTACTAGTTCCAAGTTTGCTGATTGGTTTGGCTTTAATTGGACATATTACTGCAATTAGCCAAGCATTTTTTGTTGGCATAGGAGCATTATCTTTAATTGCCACTAGTCTTGCAGCTATAGCTTTGGCTCATACTGTAATTATAATGATACTTAACTCTGTACCTATAGCTATATTTGGAAGTTTCATAGTGGCTATAGTTTCAGCAGCAACTTTACATATAACAGAATCAACTCCGACTGCTGCCATTATTTCTGTGTTAGGAAGTTACATTGCTTGGCAAGCATCAAAAGGCGGTGAAAAATTTACCTGGATTCAAAAAATTGCTGTTGCCGCAGCCGCTACAGGTGGCACAAGTTTTCGGGGTGCAGACTTAACTGATGCTAATTTCACTCAAGCCAAACTAAAAAGTACAGATTTCCGAGGTGCTATTCTTATCCGCACCTGCTTTCACCAAGTAAAGATGCTTGACCGTGTTCGTCCTGGCACAACTTACCTGCAAAAAGCACAAGCGCGTCAGGTGTTAGTTACAGGTCAGGGGCAAGAGAAGAATTTTGACCGTGAAGATTTACGAGGGGTAAATTTTCAAGGAGCGAATTTGGTAGATGCAAGTTTTATTGGTACTAACCTAAGTCAAGCTAATTTACAAGACGCAGATTTATCAAGGGCGAAATTAATACAGACCCAACTTGACGGCACAGAGTTTACAGGTGCTACTCTCACCGGAGCCTTCATTGAAGATTGGGGCATTACCACTGATACCAAATTTGATGGGGTTAGGTGTGAATACGTGTATATGCGACTCCCCACAAAAGAGAATCCTGACCCACTTCGCAAACCTGATAATAACAAAGAGGTATTTGCTGATGGGGAGTTCGGTGATTTTATTAAACCAATTTTTGACACACTCGACCTGTACCATAACCAAGGTGTTGACCCAAGAGCGATCGCAATTTCCTTTAAGCAGTTAGCAGAGAATCACCCTGATGCTGACCTCCGAATTGTAGGAATGGAAGTGCGGGGTGAGGATAAATTTCTACTCCGTGCCAAAACCATACCACAAGCTGATAAGTCTGAACTGAGTGCAGAATATTTTGATACTTATAATGAGATAAAAGGTTTGCCGGAGCGAGAGATTAAATTATTACTAGAAGAAAAAGATAATCAAATTCTCAGATTAGAGAATATGGTAATGACGGCGTTAGAGCGCCCTAGCTTTTATTCAAACGTAGAACAGGTAGGTTTTATGACTAACAACCCAGGTGGATTTTCAGTTGGTGGTTCAGTTGGCGGCAACGTCAACAACGTTCAAGGTGATAACAACCGAGCAGTTCAAGGGGACAATAATCAGGCTGTCCTTGGTGACAATAATCAAGTAACTCAACAAAATCAAGTGGGCGCAGATACCGGAGAATCGCTCACTAAAGAGGATGTTGTCAAGTTACTGGCAGAACTTGAAACTTTAATTCAAGGCGCAGAACTCCCAGCCAACACTAAAGAAGAAGTAATTGAAGACTTGAGTGCAGCGAAGAAAGCAACGGATAAAGAAGAACCAAATAAGCAACGAGCATTAGAGCGTTTGGGAACTGTGGCAGAAACACTTGATAAAACGAGTAAGGGTGTGGAAGCTGGTCAGAAAATCTGGACAACAGCCAAGCCGATTATTGTAAAGATCGCAACTTGGTTAGGTGCTGCGGCTGGTTCTCATCTATTGGGATTGTAGAACGCATTTATGAGTCAGTCACCTCATAACTCTGATGCACAACAGCCTGATGCAAATTCAACGCAGCAGGCTGATAGTTTTGCACCTCAAAATTTAGTGCAGGGGAATCAAAACCGAGTAGTTCAAGGTAATGATAACCGGGTTGTGCAAGGTGATAATAACACAGTAATTCAAGGTAATAACAATACACAGAATATCATTATCACCAAGAATTATTATTCTGAAGCAGTTAGTAACGCTTTTGTAAAACCTGTCCAAGAGACTAAAAAAACTTTACAAAATCAACGATATGATTTAAATGCGAAACCAGAGAAAGAAGTCATAACACGACCTAAGTTTAAGCCCAGTCTCCAAAAGTATCGGTTTGAATATGCAGAAGTCGTTAAGCCTTCTAAACTATTTGGATTGGTAAGAAAACCAATCATCAACTCTCACAGAAAGGAAGCTAAGTATTTTCTTGAAGATTTAGGTGGGGGAGTGGAATTAGAAATGATTGCTATCCCTGATGGAAAATTTTTTATGGGATCATCTGAAGAAAAAAATGCAAGTAGCTCAGAATTTCCTCAACATCTGGTATCTGTTAATTCCTTCTTTATTGGGAAACACCCCATTACTCAAAAACAATGGAAAGCTGTAGCTTGCTTACCACAGATCAATCACCCCTTAGTAGTTGATTGTTCTAAATTCAAGGGAGACAGCTATCCCGTAGAACAAGTTTGCTGGGATGATGCTGTTGAATTCTGCGATCGCCTGTCCCAAAAGACAAATCGGGACTACCGATTGCCTAGTGAAGCTGAATGGGAATATGCCTGTCGTGCTGGAACTACAACTTTATTCCACTTTGGAGACATTATTACTTCTGAGTTGGTAAACTATCAAGATTCTAAAGATTCTAAATCTTCAAGAGAATTTTTTCATAATCAAACTACTCCTGTTGATAACTTTAAGTTTCCAAATCTCTTAGGGTTATATGATATGCACGGGTTAGTTTGGGAATGGTGCATGGATCACTGGCATGATAACTACAAGAGAGCGCCCAATGATGGGAAAGCATGGGTCAACAATAGAGATAACCAATTTCGTGTAATTAGAGGAGGTTCTTGGGCTGATATTCCAGTAAATTGCCGTTCCGCATCTCGCAAAAAAGCTCGAATTGATGAACAAGGAAATTACCTTGGTTTTCGAGTAGTTTGTTGTTAAATCAATGTTCGGTATAAATCAAGCCAACTAAAGCAATTTGACGTTTAATAATGTTTTATTTATCTAATATAAAAAATGAACCCACCTAATCTTATCCCATTGATAATCGTTTTAATTATTGCTGGAATAATTTGGTTTATAACTAAGAAGAAAGAAGAGGAAAAAACTACACCTGTTCGTTCCCACAAAAGAACGATAACTGTCAAAGGGTATTCTAGAAGCAAACCCAAACCTAAACCCAAGAGCAAAAATCGTCGTAGCGGTAAACGATGAAACAATGAAAATTGCACACTTTCTCTACCATTGCCCCCATTACTCATGCCTCTAACTCCGCTGTAAACTCATCCAACGCTTTGACTACTGCCTCTAAAGTAATGTTATGAAAATTCCCAACAGCGATCGCCCCCAGAAAATTCTTAGAGGAAAAGCCAGCTTCAAGAGCGATCGCTTGTGACAAAGCAGTACACTGGTACTATGAAAATCCCAGAGTGCGATCGCTGTCTCCTCTACTCACACAATCCCCACCTTTTCTGTGCAGTTCACCCAGCAGGGCCACAGGGGGATAGTTGTTTGGACTTTCGACTTGATCCCAACGCCCAAGCAGAGGAACTATGGGAACCGGAGGGGGCCACTTATTACAACGGCGAACTAATTTTGCAACCGCAACAGCGATTGACGCAACAGCAACAGCAAGAACTTCTAGATACCCATCCTATGTTTACAGGTAGATGCCCCCGGTGCAATGCTGAGTTTGACCGCGACTGGTCAGCACGGGTGCATTGGGATTGCTCGGAATGTGGTTGGATGGATGATACGGTATAGGGCTTGTTGCAGCTTTTGGGATAATACAAGAGTGAGGTGCGATTGCCCTATGATGATGGCTTATGACTAAAACTAATTCAGAAATTATTGACCAACTTCATACAGCAGCGAATGGTTTACTCATGATGAGTGAGTCTGAGTACCCGTTTGAAGTTTTTTTGTGGGAAGGTGTTGCACCTGCGACACCCCAAAAAGTTGTACAGCAAACAAATCATCCACAAAATACGCCCGTTGAAATTGTGGGAGTTGACGATTTTTTTCAAGTGGCAACGACAGCAGAAGATTGGCATGAGGAAGAAGAGAAAGCAACCGTAAAACGATTTCAAACTCTTGTACAGACACTTAAAGAAAACCTGAGTAATTTGCAGGTGTATTGCCTGGGCAATAAAGAGATTGATACTTATATTGTTGGTGAAACCCCGGCGGGTAATTTAGCAGGACTTTCTACTAAAGTTGTGGAAACCTAGCAGTAGCTATTTCTCACAGCCAATGCCGTCTTTATTCTTATCAAGTTTATGTGGGTCGTTTGGCAGTACTTTGAAGTTTTTATAAGGAATATCCCCGCAGTTTAAATCAGGTGGTGAAGGTTTGATACAAACATCAGGATATGCTGGGTCACAATTACTTTCAGACTGTGATTGATTTGATTCTATAGTTCCTGTCTGTTTAAGGGTTTTATCTGGAATTGTTTTACTTGGTACAAAAGTATTAATAGGTGTGTTTGTCACTCTTGGGCGTGGTGAACTGACCACCACATCATCAATTTTTGACTCAATACTTTCTTGAATGTTTGGAGAAACATTAGAAAGAAAATCATAACCTGTCAAATTTTCGAGTTGGTCAACACTGACTTTGTAACTTCTCCAGTCATTGTTGATTTCTTGTTCATTCGGTACGTTAACCGCAATGACACGAGTATTAGCGGTAATACCGTTAAGCTCAGAGCCGGGATTATCTAGTACGACAACGATTTTCCAAGTTGATTTGGGAACTGTCACCTTACTCTTAAGCGGCTGTCCTTGACTGCCAAAAGGGCCTGCAATGATGTAAAGTTCTTTACCTTGGCTTACCAGTTCTCGACAATAATCTTCTAAATTTCCCCAAGTGTTCCGGTTGTTGTCTGGTGTCTGGGGCATCATGTTGCTCATGAGGAAAGTGTCGCTGTTATCTTCAACTGACCTAGTACGGTCTGCTGAGGGTGTAACATGACCTTTGTCATAACCTGAACCACTGTATATAGTTGGAGTTACCCGTAAAAAGTTTGTAGGTAAAGTGTCATCAGGTCTAAAATTATTTTGTCTGTCAGCAGTTCCTAGCCATGACTTGTTAAGCTGCCAAGCTACCCAGTTGGGAGTTCCCTTGCTGTTGTTGTAGGAAAGTGCATATTGATTTTTTACCATTAGATAATTATCTGGATTCGTGACAGTTGCGATCGCACCACTAGGATTGCCTAGCAACAAGTGGGGGCTTATTGAAGGCTTGGCAGGTGTTGTCTGTTGTGGTTTTTGTGTCGTCGGTGACTGAGTTGGAGTTGGTAATAAGGTTTGACTTGGTGAAGAAGAACAGCCAACCAGTAAAGTAATGACCACAGTAGCAGCCCATGCCCGAAGGCGATTCCTGTTCAGGCTAAAACTAATAATTTTCAAATAAAACCTCCTTACAGCTACAAGCATTTCCCTAATATCAAATATCACCGCGCAATGCCCACAATTCGTAAATATTACAGTTCTCAACAACTAGGCTGGCTTGGTCGAAAAGTACATTGTTCACAAGCGATAGCGTAGCGTTAGCGAGTATTCGAGCGTCTGCCTGCGGCGGGCTACGCCTACGCCCTATTGCTCAAGTTTCCTCTAAGAAAATAGCGTAGGCGTAGACATCACTTTGGCTCTACAATCAGTTCATTGCTATCAAATCTGATATCAAATGACTGACCACAAGACCCCACCAAGCGAAATGATTCGCGTGCCTACTGCCTTAATTCCAGTAGTACGCCAACTATCCCAACTGCACAGAGAGGGGCATACAATTGCCTTGCTGCAAGGATTAGAGGAATTGCTCTCTAGGTTTGATAGCAATCTTGATATCGATGTTGCCCCAAGCAGTAAATCAGTTTTGCAGATGGAGAAGAAGCTGGAAACCAAACTAGAGGCTATCTCTGGGCAGTTGGAAAAATTGTCACGAGCTATTTCATCAAACAGATACAACAGTCAACCCAAACAAAGAAGACAAGCTAACCCATACCAACTTTCCCCAGTTGAACTGCTTGCATTGCCCCCTGAAAACCTAGCACCGCGACTAGGTTTAAGTCCGTCGAGCCTCGCACCGGAACGAGAAAAACTCACTACCAAAGAATTTATCAGTTGGACTCGTAACCGTGACCCCAGAGGCATAGGTTGGGAATGGAATGCAAAAGATGGGCTGTACCATCCGGTGAAATAATTTCAACTGTCCCCTAACTTGGGGTTTAATGAGGAAGCATTCAACATAAGAATGGGCAATGTTGAATACTCCCGCTACGCTCACTAACACCGAACTCATCGACCTTTGGCTGCACGGTAAAAGCAAAAACACCGTTGACGGCTACCGTCGCTATGCCGAGCGGTTTTTTTCTCATGTCAACAAGCACCTCTCGGATTGCACCCTCATGGATTTTCAATTGTGGGTGATGACACTCGGTAGTTCTGACAACAGCAAGCGGGTAGCAGTGGGAGCAATAAAGAGTCTATTTTCCTTTGCTAAACAGTTGGGGGTGGTATCGGCTAACTTGGGAGTGTTAATCAAGTCACCCAAGGCGAAAAATCGATTGGCAGAGCGAATTCTTACTACTGAGGAAGTACAATTACTGATAAATTCCACGACAAATGGACGCGATCGCACTCTGGTTCGTTTACTTTACTTTGCGGGTTTACGGGTATCGGAACTATGTGGCTTAAAGTGGCGCGACCTCAAAGCCCGTGGTGATGGTGGACAAATCACGGTATTCGGTAAGGGTGATAAAACGAGAACTGTATTAGTGGGTGCTGGTATCTGGCGGGACATTAATGAGTTAAAGGGTTACGCCAAACATGATGACCCAGTGTTTGTTTCGCTTAAAGGCGGTCATCTGTGCCGCAGTATGGTTTTTCATATTGTGAAAAATGCTGCTACTCGTGCAGGCATTGAGGGGAATGTTAGCCCTCACTGGCTTAGACACAGCCACGCTTCCCACAGTCTCGACCGGGGAGCGCCGATACATTTGTTACAGAAAACGCTGGGGCATAGTTCCGTTGCTATCACGGAAATGTATCTCCATGCTAGACCCACTGATAGCAGCGCTTTGTATTTGCCAGATGATGATGAGTGATAGGAGGGCGATCGCTCTACCTTGCTCTGACTAAACGTAACTGTTTCATTATGTAAAATGGCTGTACTAATACAACCATCCAATCATCACCAGGAACTTCATCAAGCTCTTTGTAAAATCTGATTTCGTCTGCCTCTGTCCAAGCCTCCACTATTTCTAAGTTGTTGTGATAGAAAGCGTGTGCGACTTGTCCCAAATTTAACTCATCCTTGGTTATATAAACCCAAGCGTGAATTTGCTCTCTATAAGGTTTTAATCTTTTGCGGTCTGCTGGATCGGCGAGTTTCTCAAAATGTAGTATTGTAGTCATATATTCTTAGAGAAAAGTGGGAGCGATCGCCATTAATTTAATTATGATCAATATTATTAATATCTTCTTCCCAAATGATGAATCCTCTATTTTCCATTTCTTGAAAACACTCCTCCTCCAATAAACAGAGGGTATCATCTGGTAGGAGTTTCAGCAACATTTTAAGTATTTTTTTCATATTCTTAGAGGATAAGAGAGCGATCGCTTTTCCCTTAACGATCGCACTAAGCACTAATCATTAACCAAAAAATGGTTATCTGATTTAGAGAAAATCAACTTGCAACCAAATTCAACTACATAAACTTTTGTTAGTTCAAATTTCTCTGCTCTTTCATCAAAAAGACAAGTCACTGTCTTGACTTCTTGAGTACCAGAATTACAATACTTAAATGTTGCAGTAATAGTTCTAATGTTAGTTGGTTTATCTTCACCTTCAAACATAATTTATTCCTATTTTCTTAGAGGATAGGTGCGTAGTTTACCGCCATAGGCATCTCTACGAGAGGCTGCGCCAACGCCCCATTTATAACTGTATCTTGGCTTCATTATCTTCATCGCCTGAATACCATGCTTTAAAATCATAGCCATCTATGGTTTTTTGATAGTCATATTCCATATCTAAAGCTTCAGCCGCTTCAATAAACTGTTCTAGTGTGCCATCATGCCAGCTAATATACTCACTGCCTATCGCCTCAATAATTGCCTTAGCTGCATAGCCCTGCTGGATAGATATCAGTTGGCTTTGATGCTGCCAAGTTTGACAGATGCGGCAGCTATAACCCCAGTCATATTTTAAATCTTTGTAATGATGAGTTTTCATTTCACAATTACGGCAGTATAGGAATTTTGATAGGTCTAATGCAGTTGTCATAAAAAAGGAAATTGAACGCTAGTTATATTTTTCCCAATTGAACAAGAGTTTTATTCAATTTTATTTGACTTCCTAGCTTCATTTGCTAAAGCTATACTCTGTGCTGCCGCCCCCGTTATAAAGCCAATTGGAGCAACAGCGATCGCTACGCTGGGCTTAAACCAAATAGTTATCAGGCATGAAAACCCACCACACATTAAACCAGTGGCGACAATTAATCCTCTTACTAACTTACGGTTTTGTTCTATTGAATCGAATTGAACACTCTCCACTAGCAAGGATTGGTTAGCTAGCCGTTGCACTATGGTTTTAATATCTTCTTCTGCAACTTTTTCAAGTCTACTAATTGCTTCTCTGTCCTTAGCAACCGGACTAGTTGCCAAAATTGTTAATGCTTCAGATAAATCAATCATTTTATGTTTTTCTTCCTTTTTTGGAATAACGAAATTAGAAATCTGCCCACCCGTAAAACTATTACCCAAAACCAAAACTTGAATCTTAAGCGCCAAGCTAGTCTTACAACATTGTGGTTATTCAAACCACCCAATTGCTTCCAGACTTTTATGTAGTGAACACTGTCTGGGCGATCGCTGCGTCCATAGCTATTGTGGTGACAGTTTTCACAGAGCGGAAACGCATCGTAGCCAATAATTTCTCGTCCAGACACTGTTAGTCTGGGACTGTGAAACAAAAACATTCCCAAGATTCGCCTTATGTGACTGCGCTTATATTTAACATGATGTACAACTACTGCCCTACCGTGCATGGGGTTGCAAGTGCAAAAGGGCATTAAACGTAATCCTCTTTTACAAGTCAGTCGCCAGTTGTCGGCGTACTCGAATGTCGTTTTTTGCACTACTAGCCTTCCTCGTCTTTTAACATCGCTGACAACTCGCCATTGTCAAAGTTATCAATCAGCCAACGAAATAACGTTTTCCCGTGAACGGTGTACGACCGCGTGGGATGTTGTTTGTTTTCACCGCACTTTAAAACAGTTCTGATAATCTCTCGCTGAGTCACCCCATCATTTACTAAATTGCGAATGTCATTGAACAAAGTTTCTGCTGTTGCGTCTGGATAAAATTCGCTGACTTTGCGAATTGTCCAAACGAAGTTGATATCAGCTTTATCTGCACTGTTATACAAACGTTCGTACTCTCTGTACTCCTCCCTCATATCCGAAACAATGCCAAGAATAAATTCTCCGGTGTCTGCGTTCGAGGACAAAATCATTGGGCGCTGTTCTTGCACAGACAAAGTTTTAGCCTGTGGAAAAACATCCCTTATGCGCTCTCGCTCTTTAGAATCAGCGATGACGTGTTGATTAGCGATCGCTTGGCTAATAATTTCGTAATTACCTTGATTTTTCTTGGTGTTTCTAAATGCTTGATACATCAGGATTACACCTGCACGTCCACCTTTGGAAGACAGGAATTTTAAGTCTTCAATGTTACTTGATTGTGTTCCAACATAAGCAGCAACATCAAGCTCTCGACCATTAAAAATAATCTCTGCCATCCCAGCATTGAAAGCATCGCCCAAAGTGATTTTCTGAAAAGCTCCAGACTCTTCAGGATAGCGGACAATTTTTTTACTCAGCGACGAACTCAACAGCTTCTGCTGTGACATAAAATCGTCCAAGATTAAAATTACTGGAGAATCTTGACAGTATTCTTCTCTCTCTGATTTGGGAAGCGCTGCCCGTTTGCGTAGTTCTGTGATAACTTCTAACAATATTTCATAACAAACATTAGAATCCGCGTTTAACCGCCCGACTTTTGCACCAGAAAAACCATCATTCTTCATAGCGATCGCAAACAATCGAACTCTGTCCCCAAACCGCTTTTTCTTGCGACCGACAACAACGCCAAGAGAAACAGATTTACCTGCTCCCGGTGTCCCCAGAAAAATCAGACTTTGGCTGGTATCTACCAAACCGTCTATTGCTCTTGAACCAGCTGCAACAAATGAACTCAATGCGTTACTGTTTACTACTATGGGTGAACTGTCCTGAATAGGATCAGGTGAATCCTGATCAGATGTAGTAGTCGCAGGCGTTAAGGTTGTAGTAGTTTCAACAGTCTGAGTCTCAATTTGGACAGATGGTTTCTCAGCCAAAATCTGCTCTGCTAATTCAGGGTTATTTTCCAGCAGCAGCATGGCATACCCATCAAGTAGCTGCTGCTCAAAATCCTTAAATCGAATATCCGATGACAAAACCAGCTTCTTCTCTTCCTCGTCGGCTAAAATCGCCTGTCGCTTTTCCTCTAAGAAAGCGTCGGTTTCTTCTTGTTTTGCGATCGCAGCCAGCCCTTCAACTTCCAGCCCGGAAATAACGTAGCCCCCAGCCAAGAGCGCCATCGCTACTAATCCCAGTGACAGCCGCATTTTGCCATTCCCTGCTAAGACAATTGCATCCTGCGCTGTCTTGGGAGGTGCAACATCAACAGAAATCGCAACTCTGGTACAGGGGTTTGTTGCTGCATCACAATAAGCTAATCGGGAATTGAAGTAGCCCGACAAGCTGCCGATAGCTGCGATCGCTCCACAAATAAAAAGCCCCGCACAAGCGGGAGCATAAAGTTTGTGTAGCATATATTACTTCAAGAAAACTAAGAACAATATCATTGCTACCAGCACCCCTAAACCAACAAAACCAACTTGCCATGTTGGAAGAATCCAGTAACCCAGAGTAATCGGGTTGCTCAACGCCATAAACAGCACATCCCAGAAAGCAGCGATCGAGAGCGCCATTGCTAACCCGCTCAAACGCCGAAGCATTAAGGTTTCTTGCGTTGCGTCGTCGGGTGGAATTAAGAGAAGCCAACCGGCGATCGACAACTTCAAAGCAATGTAAATAATCCACCCTCCCACCAGCAGGCGGGAGAAATGGGCAGCGCTCACACCGAGCGAAAACCAAAAGCCGTATGCACTACCAAAATGCACAAGTCGAACCATTTTGAGGCGCTTTGAAACCTTTGCCATTGCCTACTTACCTGACAAGAATTCAAAAACTGAATTGGCTGCTGTTCCATTTTTCATCCCATTTTCAGAAACAGCAGCCGATTTTGTTGGAGCAAACGCCTTCGGGCTGGTCGTCCCATATTGCATCAGCCGCCGCAATCGCGCCCTCGTGTCCAGAACTGCAACCATTTCTACAGGTTTTTCATTCGGTTCGGTTTCAGATTTAGCTATCTCCTTCTCCTTGTCAGCTTTGAGTTTTTTAGCAGCTCGCTTCAAAGCCGCCTGTAGTTTGTGTTCTTGAAGGTCAACATAATTCTCAACTTCATTGTCAATTTGAGCTACAGCCGTGCTGCTATCGGCTGCGAGTTTCTTTTGATCTCCCAAATAGCCTTTATGAGCAATGAAGATATCAAGAACCGACTGATCAACTTTTTTGATACCAAAAACACCTTCTTTAACGCAGCGATTCACAAATTCGTGATACTTCACCACTCCTTCGATATAACTGCGAAGGTTCTGCTCAATTGCAGGCAGATTGTCAAGAAGGATGTTTAGCTGATCTAGCTGATCGGCCATCTGAGCTACTTGGTTAGGTGTCATTCCTGGCAACTCTGCCAGAAAGTCTCCAATTCCGAAATAGCTATTCAGCAATCCTTTCATTTCAGGCGCTGAATCAAAGGATTTAATCAGGGGAGCGACTGACGGCGCAATCGGTGCATTTGCTCTGTCAGCAAAGCTTTTCGAGTTGTCAGAAGCGTCAGGTGCTGACGAACTTCGGGCATTTTCGTTGTGCTTGACCAGTGCATTCCTAAAAGCTGAAGCAAAGCTGTTGGATTTGTCCATTTTCACCTCCTTAACAAAACGCCCTTTATCAGCCCTTCTGACTCTGCTTTCTGGCGCTCAAGTTGAGCGCTACAGGCAGCATTATCTAATTCCTTGTTTTGAATTTCCTGCTTCAATCGGGCGTTGTCCGTCCAGAGAAAGACGATCATTGCTGCGATCGCTATCATTCCGAACAGGTCGAACAGGCTGAACTGTTGTTTCTCCGCCATTGCCCCCAACCCAAAAACTACTCATTACATAGGCAGAAAATCCCCCCCCGATAATCCCTAAAACAACCAAAACCCAAAGCACAACGTCAACGAACTTGGTAATTTTTTTCATATAAAACAACATCAGGATGCTTTGGGCTTGTCGGCTGGCGCTAGGGCTTTGAGCGGTTTCTTGTGCCACTCTGTCAGTTGCTTTACTTGCTCCCCCAAAGCGCTCAAAGTCCCGGCTTCAAAGGATTTGAACATTGCCGGAGCAATTTTCCCCATATCTCCACCAGCGATACGAGTTAGTACTAACTGCATAATCCGAGCGCCACGTAGGTCAACAATGCTGTCTGCAACGGCTATGTCAAAGCTCTCAAACTGATCATCCATCTGAAATCCGGCTTCTTGTCCTGTTTCTTCAGAGCGAGTCTCAGGAGACTTGGCAGCACCTTTAGCGGCTTGTTGTGCAGTTTTGTAGCTCATAAATCTCCTCCATTGTTTGGTGAATTAATCTAACGGCTGTATCGTACTGGTACTTTTTGACCAGTTTTCTAAATTCAAAAAGCACCTCAATAGAGCTTCTTTTAAAGCTTTCATCTTGAGGGATAAAATTAAATCCAAGTGGTCTAACTTTCATTGGCACAAGACATAACAAGTCTCTCCTCAGCGTGCTGTCTGCCCCTCCATAAAACTCTTGAACTACAGCTTTTCTTGGAAGTTCAGCGATTGCCTTGGGAAGTACGTTATCTAGCCTTTTTAAAGCCCATTCTGTTTTGTAAATGTCAGACCATGATCTGCTCATGGTTGTGTTCATGAATTGCTCACAATCTGCTCACGTCTCTACAATAAAAAACCCGCGCTTGGCGGGCAATAACTAAAGTAAATTAGTAACTTAAAAAATTAAAGGCGGTGGTGCTTCAATACCTGCATTTTTAAGAACGTCTAGCAGCTGAATCACTCTGACAGCCAACTCTCTAGGTTGTGTTTTGTTTGTGTTCCACTGTGAGACAACCTTTGGACTTGTACCTAACGCGATCGCTGCCTGTGCCTGACTTGGATAACTTGCGATCGCATTAAGCACGTATTCCCTTTTTTCCTGCTCTGGACTCATAATGTTAATTGCCTCCAAGACTATTTGGATGGAACTGCCTACGGGTGGGAGCGATCGCGTCTTTGCCGGGGCGATCGCTTTAACTTTTGTGATTTTATCACTATAGCCTCAGATTTGGGGCAAAAATAGAGTAATAAGCGGTAGTTGTGCTGTATCTTAAAATTAATGGCCAAAATAGACGTAACGATCCCAGATGACCTTAAAGAGATGCTACAGGAATTGGCGGATGATACTGGACAGTCGTTATCAGCAGTCGCGGCAGACTGCATAAAACTAGGAATTTTAGACTTCATTGAATCTCGTACCAAGATGGAAGTTTATAGAAAACTCCGCCGCCAAAATCAACAGAAGGGAGAATAATATGCCTATACCTAAGACTATCGAGCAATTGCAACAGTTTCTAGAAACTCATGAGGATTTTGGTAAAATCAACGGTCAGGAAGTAGTCTCAGTTCGAGAAGATATAACAGAACTACGTAATATTTTTGTTCTAAAAGACACTTACTATAAAGCAGTTCTTAGAGGAACAGTCTTAACCTATTCCAAATCTCAAATAGCGGAATCTGCGCTGACTCTGTTTTTAACAGATGAATCAATTTATGGTAGGCAAATTGTCCCCAAACCAGCAGATTCCGGCTGGTACAATACTGAATATCCTGCCCTTGTGCCAGCTAATACTTATGAATTAGCTTGTTCTAGAGCAAGAGAAATCGGTTTTAGTGAATCAGATTTACTGACCTATGCTTTAAATTTATTTGTAAATAATCCTGGAATAAACCAAATTTATGATGCTTACATTGAAAATTTATGCAAACAGAACAATGTCAAAGCTGACTATGTTGAGTTGAAAATCCTGGGATGGCTGAAGTATCAAGCTAGGAAGAAAAGGCTTGAGCTATCATTAGCTGCTGGCGAGTTTGTCGATCGCGCTAAGTTGCCATAATCATTTTCTTAGAGGATAAAAGCGATCGCTCTTTTGGGGTGCGATCGCTTTACTAACAATGGGAATCTCAACTAAATATGAGAAAATCAAAAAGACGACTAAAACCCGGCGACCAAGTAGAATTTACTTCTCATGATGAGAAGTGCAAGCCATTCAAACAAACAGGAATCGTAAAGGTCTATCTGTATCCAGACTTTCATCCAAACGGATACATTGAGATTGTTGACGATAACGGAGACACGATCCTTTATGGGAATGCAGGCGACAATATTCAAAAATCAAAGTGAAAAGGCGATCTAGTTGGACTGCGATCGCATCTGCACTTAACTAAAATGTACACTTCAGAACAACGTCACCAACGAGAATTGGAATTTGTTGTTAAACTTGCAGCCTATGAGAAGAAAGGAAGTTGACCCTTCCACAATTCACTTAGCATCTGAAACTTTATCCTTGGGTAAAGCGTTGGCTAGAGCTATCAAGAAAGTTACTTGATGTAGTAGAACAGGCAATTTCTTAGAGGAAAAGGGCGATCGCGGTTTGGGGGTGCGATCGCTTTTATTTAAGTTAAGTATCTTTAGACAAGCCGCTCCTCCATTTTTAGAGGAAAGTAAAATAAGAAAATCAAAAAGGCGATCCGAGGTACGATAATCTTTATGTTTGAGTAAGCACGCTCACACCCATTACTAATACATCAGCGCCACAAGTCAACAAGGAAATTGTAGAAGTGATCTGTCTTCATTTTAGTCAAACTGGAAGCTTTTATCTGAGCAAGTAACCTACATAACCAGCTAAGAATAACTTTGAAAACTCATAGAGTATTGTCCTAGCTGATGGATCTATCACTGATAGAGAAGCTACAGTAATGAAGGTTGCTGCAAATACATAGACCAGAATCTGTTCCTTACTCATATAAACCTCATGAAGTTAGTTCTGAAAGCCTGAAACGACAAAGTTTTCTTAATACACGTATGACTTTTAAAAATAGACTTTACTCAATTATTTTTCTTTCAGCTTCTTGTAATGCGTAGCCTTGACAGGTATATGTCCATTTTGCCCATCAACAGATTGAGTAATTTTATAGTTTGCCAAAAATTTCTTCTTAGGAATTGGAGTTTTTTTTATATCTATTGATTTTGGTTTTTTCTCTTCTTTGTTAACATCTGGAACCCTTGAAAAAAGAAAATATGCCAAAGCCTTCGGCAAAAACTTTTTTAAGATTGAGATAAAAGCTATTAGTGGAAAGTTCATATACATTTGCTCCTCTTTTAACCACGAGATATCTCAATCTTAATTAGTTCATCGCCATCTGGACTCTCAAAATAAACTGCTCCCCCTTTATTCATGTGTTCACGAATTAGCTCATCTACTTTGATAGCCTGCTCGATTGCTTCACTGAAAGAAATTCCCGTTTCCTTTGCGTATTTTTTCAGTTTTTCTAATTCTGGCTTTGGAAGAGAAATTGTAGTTTTTGCTACACTTGGACGACCTACTTGGATACTTTGAATCTTGCTGGAATCTGGTTGCTTTTCTTTCATTTTTTCAATTATTGAACTCCAAACCTTACATTTATATTCTTCACCAAAGATTCTAAAATTGACTCTGCTTTAAGAAGTACATTTTTAGAATCTTTAGATAACCTGCCGTAAAAGATGAATATTCATACCACTAAAAGTATTATACATCATCCATCACCAAGGTACCACCATCACAGGCTGAGTCAAGTATTGCGGTTATGCGATCGCTCCTTCCCATCCTCTAAGAATCATCGGAGCATCATGATTGAGCAACAGCCACAGCAGTTCCTCGCTCGAAAATTTCAGGCGATCTAGGGGGGTGCGATCGCCACTATTTTTAGAGGAACATGACAAAAAATCTGCTCATGAGTGCGATGAGCAGGCTTGAAAGTAAGATGTATAGGCGATGCCTACGGCGGCAAGCTACGCACAAACACTACAAAGGGAGTGAGGGAAGCGATCGAGCTGATCGCCTTTGCTTTTGAGTCTAGAAAAAGTGATTCTTCCAGAACAGCACCAGAACCACAAGCTGGATCAAAGAGTCAGGGGAGGGAAGAGATCAGTTTCTTAGAGGAAAAGGCGACCCAGTGCGTAGTTTACCGCCGTAGGCATCGCCTTTATTTGTTGAGAGCGATCGCAGTCCAACTAGATCGCCTGTCTCCAACTTCTCACTTCAATCCAAACTGTTCTTTACTCTTGAGCTTATCGTTTTCAAAAACAGCAGTGATTGTAGAACCATCAGGATTTTCCCAGACAAAGGTTGCTATGGTTGCAGAGCGGCTAACCTCAATACCTGGGTTCAAGATTGACCGCACATCTGTTAAGGACATCCCTGTTTTTAACTGTTCGTACTCTGCGCGACCAAAGCGACGTGGTTCAGACTGAGCAGATTGTTTATGCTGCTGAGACTGAGCAGATTGTTCATGCTGCTGAGGATGAAAAGCAGTTTGAACAGAACCATACAAAAGACCTGAACCAAGCATGACCTGCACTGAAAGAGCAACATTCATCAGTGAGCGCAAGAGAGTATTATTAGATTGGGTGGGGTTAGTTCTATTAACCATTTAATTAACCTCATTGAGTAGATTTTTTGGTGCTAGTTTGGTGGCCGCCAGACTAGCTTTAACTGTCATATCAGTTTGTAATGGGTACATATTAGGCTTTTGCAGTTTCAGCAAATTCAGTAACCTCCTTATTCTTGTTGATATGCAAAGGCTATTTATCAAGATATACTCAACCTAGCAGAAGCCATGAACGCAAATCCCTATCAGAGGTTTAAGCAAATCGAATAACTTCTTCTATGTGGGTTAAATGGGAAGTATCTCCCGTTAGTTCTAATAACCATTCTGGTTCCTGGCGTACCACTTTTACCAAAGAACACAAAGAAGCTTTAACTTCTGTTTTGGCAATTTCCCCTACTAACCCCATTGCTGCGCCCAACACAGATGCACCATGTGCCACTAGCAGGATATCCTCTGGGAAGAACTCAGTAGCTAAACATCTCGCAGTTTGCCCAGAACGTTCTCGTACTTTTTCGTGAGTTTCAGGAAATTTGGCGGCAATGCGCGAAGTATAGCTGGTATCAATTCTAGGGAATAACTTTGCTAATGCTTGAGTTGAGAGTCTTTCCGGTTCTTCTGTCATCCAAACTGGATAAGGTTTTTTACACTTTTTAGCTGCTGGCTTATGATGAAACTGTTTAAGTGAAAGCATTATTATTTCCTTTTTTGTGTTTTATGTAAACTGCTAGTTTGGTGGCCGCCAGACTAGCTTTAACTGTCATACCAGCTTGTAACTCGTAAAAAGTAGGCAATGTAGGTTTTCTGACAACAATATTAAAACCAACACAAATTTTATCAAGGTCAATGGCTTGGCTTAAATATGCTGGTATTGCAGTAAAAAATAGGCGATCGCAGTCATTACAACCGGATCGCCCCATAAATTTTATTTACTTAAATACTGCATTACTGCATCAATTACTGCATTACTCTTCTACATCCTTAAGTGCTTCATCCAGTAAAAGCCGCACAATCTCAACCTTTTTCCTGCTTGTCTTAGCTGCTAGCACAGATAACTTACGGTGCATTGATTCAGGCAAATCAACAGTTAGTCTGATTGTTGGCTCTTTAGAAGGTTGTTGAAGTTGAGACATGAGATTAAACTTAGCTGGTTGCGGGGCGGATATAGGTGATATAGGTAATATAGGTTGCTGCTCTAGTATTGGCTGAGTCTCGCTTTGAGTATCTGAGTCTACAGTCTCCTGGTTTGGTAAATTCTCCCGCAGCGCTGATTCACCATAAACAAACTCATGAGCAAGGGCATCATCTAGGGGCTTTCGCTTTTTGGCAGTCATTTCACCATCCCCAGAATTTCCTTAAATAACCGTTCATACTCCCGCGCTGACTCTGCCGCTTGACGACCAGGTAAGTCCCAAATTGTTGCAGCTTGACCAAAAGTATCTGCGATCGCTTGTTTTTGGTGAATCACAGTTTTTAACACCGTCGCTTCTTTGGATTTAGATAATAGTGCGATCGCTTCACCCAGTAATTTTGTACCTTTCACAGCACGACTGATGAATATAGCGGCTTGGGGCGCACCACCGCGAACAGACTGAGCTTGTCTGATTAACCTAACAGCGTCACTCGCTGACTGCAAATCTAACCCTGTGGGCTGACAGGGAACTACAGCTAGATCGGCTCTAAATAATATTGCTCTGCTGGCTTCAGACAAACCGGCTGGGCCATCCACTATTAGATGGTCACATTGCGCTGCTAACTCTGGAATTTGCTCTAAGAGTTCATCGGGTGATTGCAGTACAGTTGTGGGAATCGTGTTTTCCTCCATCGAAGACAGCCAAATCGAGCTGCTACGTTGAGCGTCGGCATCTAAAAGCTGGACTTTGTGAGCTTTGCGGGATAACCAGCACGCTAGATGAACGGCAGAGGTAGATTTTGAGCAGCCCCCTTTTTGATTGACAAGGGCAATTACTGTCATACTGCATTACTGCATTAATTACTGCATTCAGTATACACTGTATTACACAGGATATTGCTCATTAACAATGATTACGTTCATAACCTGCCATCACAGAAAGACCAATTCCAGAACTCCCTGCACAACAGCAAAATCTCAAAGTACAAAAGCAAAACCGTTACTGTGATTAACGATTTTCAAGCCAAACCAGAAACCTTAGCAAATTTGGTAAAACAGTTGAAAACCCAATATGGTATGGGTAGAGGCACAGTACTAAGTTACAAAGCCAAAATTAGAATGGTTAATGAGTGCGGTTTACCGTATCTTGGACGGTGAGATAACTCACATAAGGAATGTAATAGTAGAAGTAGGAACCTTTGAGCAAACACGTATTACTAGTACGTATGCTCAAAGGCTCTTCCAAATTCTGACTGCAATCAGAATGAGGGTGTTGTATCAAATAAGTTTTTGCTCTTTCGCCGCAGTCTTTTAAGATTGCGCTAATTCCATAATGGCACAATCTCGTAGGTCTAGGTTTTCCATATCAGCTGATCTTGCAATTCCCCAAGCGGCTGTTGTTGCAATGCTTAGTTTCTTGTTTGGTGCAGGTTCTGTTTATGGCGTTATTCGCACTGAACAACGCCAGCATCAGTCAATTAATCAAAATCAGTCGATTGAACAGCAGTGTCAAGTTTTACCGCCAACCCAACAAATTCCTACACTACGTAGAGATACGAAGGACTAGTTAAGCGTCACAGTCTGGTGAAACTTCACAATACAACCCGTAATTTCACCAGACTGTATGCCCTACTGTATGCCTGACAATAGAATGAAAAACTGGCATACAATCCGCTCTTTATGGCAGACACTCAACCCGATATCATCCAAGCTGACGGCGAAGATTCTCAAAAAGAAGAGAATTTTTCTAAAATTTCTATATTAGATTTGCAGAAAAAATATGAGATTGGGCGCGATCCACTGTACGCCCGGATGCGCTACCTACAAATCAAGACTTGGAAAGTGTCGGGTAAAGCCTACTTGTACGCTGACCAGATAGCCCAGATGGACGCACTACACGACCACATCAAAACTACTGGACGGATGGAAGGCTACCCAGTGCCGGAACCATCTGGGCCAGTTGAAGAGGAGCAACCAACGTCTAGTACTCTGGCAGTAGCAGAAACTCAGCAGCTATCCACTACATCTAACTACGCACCCAAGCAGAAGCGATCGCAATCCTCGCAAGTAGACGACACCGCGGCCATCGTGCAATCTGCTCAGAACAAAGCAGCTGGTACACTCATTGCAGAAAACATACTAGCCAGACACTTCATTGAGAACCCAGAGTTACTGCCAGACAACCTCAAAGAGCAAATCAAGCAATCGGGGGAAATGCCAAGCATTGACCCTTTCGCCTACGCAGACTCATTGATCAGTGCCGCAATGGCTTCTATCAGCGCGGCTTGAAGTTTTTGGGAATGCTGGCAACTGGGGCGATTGTTGCCGTCAATGGGCTGAATCCTTTGTCAATTATAGCTTTGGCAATAGGTGGGGTATTGGCGATCGCCCCTAAACTCACTTCAAAACTTTCCTCTAAGAATCCGACTACTCAAGACCCAGCACCAGCAATAGAACAGATACCCACGCCTGGAGAGTTCCGCATCTACAGACAAGCAGAACTCAACCGGACTATAGCCTCGCTTAAAGCCAATGGTGCAATCCTCATTGCTGGTGAAGATGGGAGTGGTAAGTCTGTACTAGCTGGTGCAGTTGTAGAAAATTTACAGGACGAGGGCTTTATGGTGGCATTTATTGAGCCTGCCACCCCTAAGCAAATGTTGCTAGAAATAGCACATCAATTTGATATTCCTACAGAAGACCTAGAGGGCAAGTCACTAACAGCTGACAAACTCAAAAGGGCGATCGCCACTTTCTTAGAGGAAAACACAGCCTTCCTTGTCCTCGATGATGCTCACTGTTGCGATGCCAAATTTAGAATGTGGCTGAAGCAGTTGCGACGAAGTGACGCGCCTATGCTTCTCTTGGCAACTGACCCGCCACGCACCGACATCTTTATCAACATTCCCCGAATTGAACTCAAACCCCTGCCAGAGTACGCAATTCGGGAGATTATGGTGCAGGCTGCGGCAGAAAGAGCGATCGCACTTAAACCCTCGGAATTATCTAAGCTCCAAGAACGCGCCGGGGGTAATCCCATGCTGGCGGCTCGTGCTGTGGATGAGGAATATTTGGGGCTGGACGTTGAAGGGGCAGACCATCGCCGCTACTTTGACATCACCCCTTTAATACTCCTGGCGGGAATTGCTTTTGTGATAATGCGCTTCATCGGGTTGGGAACTGGCGATCAAGCATTGTACATTTTTGGAGGTATTGCGGCGGCTGTATTCCTCGGTCTTTCTCGCCTTCTGTATAATCTGCCACCAGAAGACAGGAGGATACGATAATGCTGGGAATTTCACACCTATTAATTAGTGGCACTGCTACCAGCCTGTTGCTCGGAACTGCAAACCCTGCTGTTATTGCGGCGGGTGCGATCGCTGGCTTACTCCCCGATATCGACATTTCCACATCGCCCGCCGGCCGTGTCTTACCGTGGGTAAGTTCATTTTTTGAGAGCAGAATGCCTCACCGCAGCTGCACACACAGTTTAGTTGCCAGTGGTGCGATCGCAATTATGGGGTACACCGCAGCGCTATTTAACCCCAATCTCTTAAACCTCGCTCACGCCTTGAGTGTGGGCTACTTTTTTGGATGGTTTGCTGACATTTTTACTCGTGGCGGGGTGGAGATGTTCTGGCCTTCCCCGGTGCGTTGTGTCTGCCCAGGCAATCGTAATCTTCGGCTAAGAACTGGCAGCAATGCAGAATACTTTATTTTGATATTGCTGATTGCGATCGCTCTCGGCACTTTCAGCATCAACAACTCAGGAGGAATCCTAACCCAATTCAACAGGCTAATCGCGTCCCCCTCTGGTGTACAACATATTTTCAATGAGTCGGGGTCAACTCATTTGATTAAGGCAAATATTAAGGGGGTAAGGACGGGCGATCGCTCTAAGATAAACGGGCAATATCTAATTATCCAGGTGCAGGGAACTGGTTTTTTAGTCCAATCCGACGACGGGCGGATTTACAAAGCCTCGACTGAACCCGATGCACAGATTTTCTTAGAGGAAATTACAGCTGATGTAGGTCGGCCAGCCATCACTAATATTGAGGCTTTGACTCTGGAGGATGAACCGATAGGAAGTGCGATCGCACAATTTAACCGCACTGGGGCGATGGTATTCATTTCTGGTCAGTTAACAGTTGATGGACTGGAAACTTCAGGTTTACCCCGTGACCCGTACCAATTCCCCACCATCAAAGCGACTGATACCAGCATCACTCTAGAAGCTGCACCCCTTGCAATTGTTCAGAAAAACCTGAGCGAAGAGTTTGCCACAGGCCAACTTCAAGTGAGGGTGATTAATAGCGCCAGTCAATAAAGAAAGTTTGGCCAATGCCCAATGCCCAATATCTAACTCCTAACTCCTAACTTAAACACAATGCCCCCTAAACCACTACCAGCAGCTACCTTAAAGCCTAATCAATCTAAGAAATCTACTACAGAATCAGCAACAGACGGTATTCTTTTAGGTGATAAAGTTTACTGGAATCCTGAGAACTTACCTAATGGTCACGTTGCTATCATTGGCGCTTCGGGTTCTGGGAAAACCCAAACTCTGAAAGCGATCGCTTATGAACTCCCGCGCTTCTATCCGAATGTACGCTGCATAACCATCGATTTTCATGGTGATCAGGAACTTCCTGGCGAGGTGTGCTACCCGCTCAATATGGAATCACCTTATGGAATTAACCCGTTAGTTGTTGACCTTGACACCAAGGGCGGGGGCCCATCACTACAAGCGATCGCAGTCTCCGCTATCCTCAAAAAGGCGCTCACAATGGGCGTGAACCAGGAAGGGCTAATCATTGATATTTTGACCACCTGCTATAGGCAAAGGGGAATTATTCAGGATGAACCCGCTACCTGGAGGCGTGAACCTCCCACCTTTGCTAATGTACGGGAGGAGATAGACGGCAGGATTAAGAGTGGCTGTAAGGAATCATCTAAACTTGCTCTGAAACTCGCGGCGATGTTTGAGTATGGTATCTTCACTCGCCCTCAGCCATCCCTTGATGCTCAGATTATCCGATTTGATTTATCAGCATTAGGTAAGGTTCCGGGGCTGGGTGCGATCGCAGCTGAAGCACTAATCAAACAAGTGATGGATGCTCACAGAATTCTTGGAGAAATTGAGGGGAAAATTCCTAGAAGTTACTTTTTCATTGATGAAGTAAAAGAAGTTAAATCATCCAGAATTTTAAATATCGTTTTAGCAGATGGCCGTAAATATGGACTTGGTGCTGTAGTGGCATCTCAACGAAAAGAGGAAATAAGTAAAGAAGTTATTGCAAATACTGCAACAAAAATTATTTTACCTGTTGATCAAGCGGAAGTTAAAGCGGTTGCATCATGTTTACGTTTTTCTGATAGTTTAATATCGAATCTAGAACCCCTTCAAGCTTTGGTGAGGATGGGCAAGGATGGGCATAAAGTTAATATAAAACCTTATTATGAAAGAATTTAATATCAATAACTCAGTTACTTATCTTTGCATTGGGATAGCTGGACTAATTTTTATAACTAAATATTATCCTCAGAATCAAACAGCCGTTGCAGATAACAAAGCGTTAGCGAGTCCACGAGCGTCAGATCAAGGTAAGGCAGTTATTAAAAATGCTCCTGAGCCTGGTACAGAGGATGATAGCGAAGCGGTAGCGAGTCTTCGAGCGTCTGTAGATGATTCAGCTATTTCAATCCTTCAACAAAACCGTCCTCTAAGAATGAGTATCAGCGTTGATAATCCCTCCTTTTTAAAGGTTAAACTTAATCAAGAAATTAAAAAAGGTGATGTAATTAGCGATAATTCTACAGAACGCGATCGCTTAGATAAACAAAAAAAATCTGTCAAATTGCAAATTGACAATCTAAAATCTAAGGTCATTCCCGAACCCTTCAAACCTACCCAAGCACTAGGGCTAAAACCATTGCCCCCGGCTATTTTCTCAGAGGAAAGTGCAGCGATCGCACAATCTAAAATGAAGTTGTCCCAGGCTCAGGCACTTCTAGAAGCGCGTACACAACTGCTACAAACTGATAACCCAGAACGTAGGGCTGAATCTGAAAATGCGGAAGCAGGATTTCAAATTGCTTCCCAAAAGGTGTCAGAGCAAGAGCAGATGATTCAGTCGATGCGGGATATGAAATTATCGACTGAAATTCTGCAACATGAGGAGGCTAAATTAAAGCAGTTGCGATCAGAAATGGATCAGGCTAATTCTGCTCTTGACCAAAGCAAAGCCAAGCTCAATGCCTCGGCAATTAACCAGCAACAGGAATTACAACAGCTTCAGGTAAATGTAAGATTGGCACAGTCTGACTTAGAAGTGGCAGAATCGCGGTTAATTGCGGCTCAAAATCGTCGTCAGCTTACAGAATATGATGCAAATCTGAATGAAGCGAGACGGCAGCAGCAGGAAAATCAGACTCAGCAAGAATATTCGCGGCAGCAGCAACAATATGCCCAATCTGTCAGGGATAGGGATTATCAACTAGCACAGTTGGCAATTTCACTCACTAATATTGAGGATAAACTAGCACTTATCCCGATGTTGCGATCGCCTCGTAATGGATACATTAGGCGAATTAAACCTTGGGTGGGTAAGGATGGTAAGTACACGACTACTATTACTATTAGCGCTGCTGCTTCCTCTAAGAATGGGGGAAGTACAGGCACAGTCCCCAGTCCCTAATCCCCAGTCTTCAGTCCCAATTAAAGTACCGACACCAAAAACCCCGCCAACTCCGACAACTCCGCCAAATGGGGAAAATTCCGACACGCCGGACGAGACACCGGACGAGACAACCCAGGACGACCAGCCACAGGATAACTTATCGCCAGAGGAGGCACAGCAGTCCGATCAGGAATCTGATTCAAAGCTACCTAAACCTGAACAGAATCCTTTTAATAAACCTTCCATCGATGTGATTCTTGAGAGAGAAATGAATAATGATATGTGGCGGCTGCTGCGCGGGGGGCTTCCCTGTTTGGAAACTTCGGCTGTGTGTTTGCAGCAGTTGCAGGATAAAGCGATCGCACAATCCCCACTGCTCAAAGAAATTGATACCCGCATTGCTGAAGCTAATTCTCGCATTGATGAGGCGAAAGTAAGGAATAAAAAATCTATTCAACTGTCTATATTAACTCCAGGATTACAGTATTTACTTGGCCCCACACCGACAGCAGGGCAACCACAAGCAGCAGGGACGGGATTAATTGACAATATCGCCGGGATATTTAGCGGTAAAACCAACCTAATCAACGGGTTGCTTAACGTAATAGGCATACCATTATTCCAGGGAAGCCAAGGGGGAAATGCTGACGCGCAGCGCAATGCGATCGCTATCAGCGATATTCAAGTAAAGGTGGCTGAACTTCAGCGCAGCCGCGCCCAACTAGCCGATACAATTCGAGATAAAGTAGCTCAATCATTAATCGCTTTTGATGAGGCAAGAACTGATTTTCAAACTGCCCAGGTAGTAGCGAGTCGAGCAGTTGATCAGTTCAAAGTATTCGAGTTGCGTTACGTCAGAGGCAATTCTGACACTGAAAGCTATCTGACCAGACAAAACAGCTTAGATAACACAAAAGCTACAACTTATCGGGCTTGGGCGAAAATGCGGCGATCGCTATTTACAATTAAGCTATTAGTTTTATCTATCAAGGATGCAGGAATTTAAATTAATAAGTAACTAACGAGGAATATATTTAATATTTCTTAAACATACTGGAGGTTTTTTCTCTGGTAAATTTTCCCAGGTTTTTTCTTCGATTGGTTCTAAAACAAATGTTGAAAAATTATATATTAAATAAGAAATCTTCAAGGCAGAATCACTAATAATATTATCAGGCTTTTTAATTTTTACAAACTGGCAAGAATTAGGGGTAAGTTTTTTAGAGATAGAACTATCATAAACAAAGGCATAAGAAGTATTAGGATTTAACTTAAATCCAAAGATAGTCTCGTGTACATTATCGTTTATAGAAAACACTTCCCGATATAAAGCAACTTCTAAGACTCCATTATTACAAATTGGAATTTTATTAAAATTATCCATTTCTTCCATAACTGAAAAACTTTGTTTTTGGGACGAAGCTAAATCAAGAATCTCGACATCACTAACGTCTGCGTTTAATTCAGTTAAGCCAATTCCGCAACTATTAGTTTTAAATTGCTTCAGCTTTTGCACTCCTTCAATACTTATTTTATCGTTAAGATTAAATGGGGCATTTTCAATGTATAAATATTCCCCAGACTTAAACAACATCTGTGCTGAAGCTTTAGAGGGAAAAAGTATTAAAAAAAGCAGCACTAAAAAATAAATTTTTTTCATTTTTATAACATTTTTAACTAATAAAAAAGCGATCGCCCATCCTCTAAGAATAAATGCGATCGCTACTACAACAATTAATCAAAAATTAAGGCCAGGTTGAAGGAACGTAACCAGTACTTACGCCGTTAGTCGTTTTGCAAACCGGCGGCTCACCTGCATCTGGGAGTGATGCCACAGTATATGAAGTTCCTCCAATATCAAAGGTAGTTGGCAGGTTGCTACCAGATAAGGCTCTAAAGAATCCGAAGCCGCAGCCATTGATAGATACATTTTTTGTTGAATCGCTTGGAAGAGTGATAGCAACCGCACCACCAGGAGTTTTACCAACAATTACTACTTGTCCATTAGGGGTTTTAAAGTTTGCAGTTCTAGTTTCTGCAAAGGTTCCGCTAACGCAACTAGGCAGAATTTGAGTTGAAAGTGAAGAGGCATCAATCGCCATACCATCCACCTTCAGACCAGTGAATGAGCCACTGCTAGGTATAGAGATTTTTAATTCGCCACACGCACCAGCAATTCTGGCAGTAGAGCGGTCAACAGTACCTAAAGATACAAGCGCTTTACTATTTGCTGTGCCAGAAATATAGATTGTTGTTCCATTAGTAGCATCAACAGTTTTGTAAACCGTATCAGTGCCATAGGGAATCGCCCAAGCCGATCCAATATTAGAAGCGATCGCACCTACACCCAAAGCCAGAGCTAAAATACCTTTAATTTTCATATTGTCGTAACACCATTGACATTCAAGTATGCTGCATCCATCTTAGAGTAGTAATTATCACTTTGTTAAGTGTGATAACTAAGT
>NZ_CP026696.1 GCF_002949795.1 Nostoc sp. 'Lobaria pulmonaria (5183) cyanobiont'
TTGACATTTTCTATTATAATTAAAGAAAATAGTATCAACAACTTTGACACCTATAGCAATCGCTCTCAAGAATCAGCCATGAAAGAGATCATTGCTGCGAACCTGAACCGCTACCGTAAAAGTCTAGGCTTGTCTCAAGAGCAACTTGCTGCAACTACCGGGGTAACTCGCCAGAGCATCAATAACTACGAGAACGCCAAAACTTTACCAGACAGCAAAATCCTCTCTGCTCTGGCGAGTGTTTTGGGCATTACACTCGATGACTTGCTACGCTCACAAGGTGAAGGACTACCCAACTTCCGGTTCCGCGCTCATGTTTCCTTTGACAAAAATGCCCAGTTTGCAGCCCAAGTGCTACGAATGCTGCAAACTTATAACGCCCTAGAACAAGCCGTTGGCTTACCGACCTACACCCCGGAAAGTACACCTTGCCATCAAGTAGAAGGCAACGAAAAGCACATTCAGACAATAGCTGCTTTGTTTCGCCATCGTCTGGGCTTGGGAGATGCTCCCATTGCCAACCTGTTTCAGTCTGTAGAAGAAATCGGCTTAAAAGTTTTACGCTCCTCCGTTCCCATTAAAGGTTTCTTTGGTCTGAGTGCTTGTAGTGATATTGAAGGTGCTTTTGTTTTGGTAAATACCCATAACATCACCATTGAACGTCAATTATTTACCCTTGCACATGAAATTGGACATCTAATCTTTCACCGTGTAGAGTACCAAGACACCCTGATTGAAGAAGGAACCAAAGAAGAAGAAAAAGCACGAGAAAAGGTGGCTGATTACTTTGCCAGTCACCTACTTGTTCCTCAAGCTGAATTTGAGCAGATATACTCACTTACCAAAGATATTGTCAAACTCAAACGGCATTTTCGGGTAAGTTACCTAGTCATCTTGAATCGTTTAGCAGAAATGAAAATCATTGATTTTGCTAAAGAGAAAGCCCAAATATGTGCTATTTATAAAAAGCAACATAATGGTGCATCTTTGCAAAACTCAATGGAATTACCACCAGCACTGCCTGCGGATGATTATCCAGAAAATGAACGTTATGAATTTCTAATTTGGCAGTCCTTAAAATTGGGCAAGATTTCAGAGATGAAAGCAGCAGAACTTCTCAACTTAACTGTTGAAAAACTGCGGGTGCGTCGTCAAGAAAATGAGGTTTATGCAGTCGCTTAACGGAACAATTCTTGACGCAACAGCACTCATTGATTTTCGTTGGCTGAACGAGTGGGGGTGGCTAAAACAGCACTACAGCCCGTTGTACATTGCCCAGGAACTTCTAGACTCAGATCAACTGGAAACCCAAACTCGTCAAGCTGCTAACCAATACTTAACACCTCTGGCTCTTTCCACAGAAGAGATGTTTGCCAGTTTTCTGGAATTTAACGTTAGAGCGCCCCTTTTAAGTGTCGCGGATCGATCTACGATTGCCATTGCCCGTCATCAATTGCTGATTTGTGCTAGTGATGACGGGCTAGTTGTTGAAACCTGCAAGGCATACGGTGTTACCTACACTAGAACACTGCGATTATTAGCTGAGATGGTAGAGACAGGACACAAAACAGTGATAGAGGTGACGGCAATGGCTGATTCATTAATCAAGGAGCGGGGTAAACACATTTCTCCCAGAGTTTTGGCAGATTGGACAACAAGTTTACAGAAGTATGGCACTAGCTAAAAATCAAATGTGGTTAGACTAAGTGCCATATAAGATTTGGTTGTAAAAGAGGTTTATTAGTAACGGAACGAAATACACTTTAAACCCATCTTTGCCTAAAACGAAACTGAATTATTATCTTTTAAAGAGCATAAAACCACCATTATTTCGTTGAATAACTACTGGGCTTTACCTAAAAAACTTCAATTTTGGCAAAATTGAACCACCCAAAAAGTGTTTCTGAAATGCTTATATAGTGTGGCAACCCATTCAATCCAACCCATCCATCAATAATTCAGACATCTCCAGTTGATCGCGATTGCGGTTATCGTCGTAAATTTGGAGCGTATTTAATTTAGCGTGTCTGCTGAGTTTCTGGGCTTTGCGGACATTGCCATCAGTTTTTTCAAGTACAGCTGTAATAGCACTATGGCGGCAACGGTGCGGACTCATGTGTTTTTCAACACCAGCCCGTTTAAACAAGCGTTTAACTATTTTATAAATGCCATCCCCGGTTAACCTGTTACCATAATTTTGAAAGTCCACCGAGGTAAACATCGGACGCGATGAAGACATATCACCACCACGGGCAATCACCCAATCAGTAATCGCAATGACCGTGACTTTTGGCAGGTTAATTGTCACTCGTACTTGCTTGCCCTTACCCAAAATTGATAGCGTCCCCTTATTTCCGTCAAAATGCCTCAAGTCCAAGGTGCTAATCTCATTTCTCCTCAAAGCATTGCCCCACAGTAGGAGCAGCAAAGCATAGTCCCGTTTCCCTACCTTAGTCGAGCGATCGCACCCCTTAATGACTGTCAAAAATTCCTCGCCTGTACAACCGCTAGTGTCGAGGTATGACTGCACTGGGATGCTGTCCACATCCACAGCATAGTTGCATACACCCAGCTTTCGGCCAAAAGCAACCAGAGACTTGATGGCCGCGAGTCGGCGGTTTATCGTGTTAGGTGCTAGGGAAGCTTCATTGAGTATGGCTCTGTATTTAGTAACTACCAGGGTAGCCTTGTGTCCCTCCAGATGCAAAAACTCCAGGATAGAATCGCGCTGAGGTGATCGCCCAGTCATGCGAGTAAAAAAATCGTTGATATCTTTGCGGTAAGCCCGACGGGTTCCCTCACTATTTTTGGATTTAAGCAGTTCCTCCAACACGTCGGGATCTGAGTCAATTACACCAGCAAAGTATGCCTCAATTTTCGCATTGAGGGCATTTTCTAATTTTTGGACTACAACTAACTCAACGGGTTCTGTATCTTTGCTCATGACCCACCCTAGCTGCGGTATTGGGAATGGCTGTTTCCAATACCAATGTTTATTATGCAGCTGCATGGGCCTAGATGAGTCTTAGATTTCAGTTACTTAATCAATTATGTTACTTCCTTGGCTCAAGAGATTGACGGATTAAATAAGTTGCAGGTGCTTGACCTCAGACGCACATCGCCACTGCGTGGCTCGTTTGCCTCTTCCGGTCAAGCACCCGCTTAATAAATAATTGCTGAAGGGGTGAATAATCCTAGTTTAAAAAAGTATAGTCAAAGATAAGAATCCACAAGTTTCCCCTGAGTTGACCACTTCTCATCTAGAAGGCGACAAGCGACATAAACAACATTTTGAGGATTGCGCTTGTGTCTGACATTCGTACCCCAGGAACGAACAGTATAATCACCTTGATAACCTAAAACAAGTGCAAGCTCGTCGTAAGTTAACTGCCATTTTTTCTTAAATTCTATTGGGTGCATAGTATTCACCTATTTCAAGTAATTAATTAGGAGTGTCTAGCGGACATTTGACTTATAACGGGGTATCAGAAAAAATAGAAAACTTGTGCATAACCATCAATAAATCTTTGACTTACCCCGCACTCTAGCTTTGGTCAATTTATTTATTTATGTGTCTAATAGGTATCTAGCAGACACGCGGATATAAATTATCAAAGGTAAGAATCTATTTGTTTGCCCTCAGCTGACCATTTTTCATCTAGAAGGCGACAAGCAACATAAACAACTTTTTGAGGGTTGCGCTTATGGACTCCATTTATCCCCCAGCAACGGACAGTGAAATCACTTTCATAACCCAGGACAAGTGCTAGATCGTTATAAGTTAATTGCCACTTTTTCTTAAATTCTATTGGGTGCATAGTATTCACCTATTTCCATAAATTAATTAACAGTGAAGAGCTAAGTATCAAAAGAAATCGGCTTACCGTTGAAATGGTTGTAAATATCCTCTGGGTTAAACCAGCTAGGCAGTGTACGCTCTGCCTCTAGATATTCCTCGCCATTGTCATCAAGCAAACCGCGAACAATCTTGACTCTAGACAGTGGGGTTTTACCGTTAGCTGAGAATTTTTGAATGAGGATTGTACCTGCCTCCCTCATGGCTTGCGTACCTTCGGGATAGCTTGAATTCGTGTCATTGTGGGTGATACCAGTAACATGAACTTTTGCTTTTCTAGTGTCTGTCAGATGCAGTTTGTAAAACTTTTCTGCGGGTTCACCAATCAACGATTTCAGGTTGGTGTACTCATCAATAAGCACTTGTTCAGGCGTTATAGTTGCAGATTGCTCTAGGTCATTTTTCCCTTTAATTCTTAATAGCCAATGCTCACAGAGAGTATCAAGCGCAGTACCTATCTCTAACTCGGACTCGGCAATATTTTGAGTATCAAGATATCGCCATGCTTTGGAGTTATCGCCAGTCGCGTGACGGTCAATCAAGTAGTAGATAGGAATTCCTAAACAATGCTTTCTAACAAGAGCTATAGCCGCGCTCGTGTAAGTTTTACCTGACCCCTGGCGACCGATTAACCACAGTGGGGTTAAGTTGTCGATAATCTTCCACAACCATCCGTCTTCATGCCCTTTAAGCGCTTCTATAAGCTCATTTGCTCGTTGCTGGTCAACTGATTGCTGATTGTCATTTTCTGCGATCGCGCCCTTGGTTTTACCCTCAATCTTGCCGCGTTCTTGCTCCGCTTTCGCCCTGTCTCTCAGGTTCTCAGAGATGGTTTTATCCATCACAGAATGATTAACAGCACGGGCTTTCATAAAGTCCTCTAGCTGAATTCGAGCTTTAGCGCGTTCGTTTTCCTCATCGGTTAGCCCTAATTCTTTACGAGAATGAACGTCTAGGTCAGTTAATCCATCTTTCAAGCGTTCACTATAAAGCTGGGTTGAATGCTGCTTAATTTCACGTTTGTACTTATTATGCTGCCAAGTTGCATAGTCGCCAGTCTTTTCGAGTTCGCCCAGTTCATAATCCGTGCGCTTGAGGCGTTGCGAACGCACAAGCAAGCAACCCACGACACCCCATAGCCCAATAACTGCAATCCCATATCCTAACAACTGATTAGGGTTGTCTGTAGGCAAATCACGCACCCATTGAATAGCATCGCCCTTGTAGGGAATGATGCTGCCATACAATCCGTAGCGATGCCATTCTTCAGTCAGGACAAAACGCGGCTGGTTGCAAAAACGCTTATCTAGCGCTATTTGACTGTGTACGCCGTTTGCTGACCTTGGGCAAAATTGAATTTGTGTCAGATCGTAAGGCTGACGTGTTTGCGATGTTGCTAGCCCGATGATTGCGGCTACACCACACACACCAGCCAGTGCTAACTCGAAAACACCCTGTTTCATTCCCGCCCCTTAAAAATAATTGCAATGGAACCAATGAATAAAGCCAACGCGACTGCAATACTTAGCCAAGGGTCTGATTGTGGATTCTGTTTTTCAATGGTTTGGATGTCTTGGCTAATCTGCGTGACTGTTTCTTTAGTCAAATTCTCAAAATATTGATGGTCTTTGACTGCTAGCCAAGTTGTGATACCTGCAAACACCAAGCCCCCAGCAGTTTTTAAAACATTTTGCATATTATCTACCTCTAGTCCGTCACTGTTGTAATTAACTCTCAAGCCTGTCAGCCCAGCGAGAGAGCCAACGCTGCATATAGAAAATGAGAGCGAAATTGCCAGCCAGAGATTAACGCTACCGCCAGTTATTAAGAGATATTTAGCTATCAAGAATCCCGTAGAATTTAGCGACCAGCCGACAAAGAATCTCGTCAATTTTTCAGTTGTATTGATAACGTCTTTGCGGTGCTGATTGCGTGATTCCAGGTGTGATATCAAGTCTTTTGGTAACGGCGTATCTGGGGCGATTTCGCTTACTACTTCTTCTTGTGACTCTTCAATGTCGTATGTCATATTACTGTCAGGATATTTATTTGCCCGACAGTCACTTTCGGCTGTGGCTGTCGGGCTTTAACTATTAGAAACCTAGTAGGGCATCCTTGATTTTTTGTACAATCGAGCGCCCTGCATATTGTTTTTTCGGCTTGAAATCATCACGAGCGTTATCACCCATTTCTAAGTAATACTTGCCCAGTTCTCTATCATGTTGTAGGTCAATTGTTTGTTGTCTAATATCTGTCTGCAATTCTGCCTGCAACATCTTATATTCACCGTCAACTTGCATCATGTGTTTGTCCACCCATGCTTTCAGCAATAGATGGTCTGTTGCTTGTTGATGGCGTAGCGTTTCTTTCTCCTTGGATGAAGCGAAATCAAGCTTCATCTCTTCTAGGATGTTAGCTAGATGAGTATCAGCTAAAATCGCTGACTGCACTGCTCTTTCAATCTTCTCGCCGCTTACACCAGCTTGTTTGTAGATGTCGCTTAGGACTACGTTTAAGTCCTCAGTCCCTTTGAGAGCAGCTAGCATCTGCTCTCTAACCTGTGGGGCAAATTCGCTAATCTTCGCCCCGTCATTACCCATTTGCCCTATCAGCTTTAGGGCTGATTTATCACCTGTTAGCGATCTGACTACTAAGTTAGTAGATGCATTGAATTTAGTTTTTAATTGGCGCTCTAGGTGGCGTGATTTGGAAGTTACCAGATTCTTTAGCTTCATTGAACTTTTCACAGCGATATTCCTTTGATGGGGTAAATATTTTGTTGCAGTGATACTCCATTCGCCTTACATATTGCTCAATAGTTGACTTTCGTTTGAGATATTGCTGATAGCTTGATTGCTCTAGCATTGGCAGATACAAGCAGTTGTACAAGGGTAAAATCACAGCACCGAGCGCACACAAACTAACAGCAATTCTTGAGAAGTAGCTCATTCTCATCCAGCGAATAAACAAGCACTCTCGCAGCGTCAAGTCATTACTATTGAGCCGCGTTAAGCCTTGCGAGGATTGAGAATTGGGTGCTTTTAATGTTTTGGCGGATGACTCCCATATCCGCTTTGATGTCTCCTGAGAAGTTATTAACCTTTTGGTTCAATCTAGAAGCCCTGTTGCTTACGTGTTCTCGCAAGTCTTGGGCGTTAGTCTCAAATGATTGCTCAATGACATCAAATTTCTGATCAACGTAGTTCTTGATTGCAGCCGTTACAGTACTGATGAATTGGCTGTAGTCGGTAAAAGTGTCGTCAACGTTTTCAGCAATGCTCAATGTTTCTTGTTCAGTTAACTCAAACCCCAGCGCGGATGATTGGGCTGTTACAATCTGACGCTTATCTTCACTAGTTACAGTGATGCTGTTAATCTCTCTTGAAGCGATTGTAAGCTGACTGTTATCAAGTTCTGGGTGTTCCTCTTCTACTTGTGAGAAAAACGTTTCTTCAACGGGTTCATCAACTACAGATAATTGGCTTGTCGATTTGACTTTGAGATAGTCAACGGCTTGGCTCAATTGCTCTTTGGTGGGATTGTCAAGGTCATCGCACTCGACAGCGATCGCTGCCGTTGTGTAATCGTCCTTGGTAAATCCTTGATAACCCTGTTTGTACAAACGAGCGCGGACGTTATTAGTAAATTTGTCAGACATAATGATTGCTCCTTAAAGGGCTAGTGTTAAAACTTCGATGGTTGCGGATTTCCGAGGTTGTGAACGCTTGTTGATTGCCCATTTAGCAGCAACAAACGCAACAAGGGCTAAATCTTTGCTCTGATATGAGTGAAGGGCGTTATAACTTAGATTTGCTTGGCTAAACCAGTAATAACGAGTGCTGCGTGGTACATCGTCAAGATTGATTTTTAGATAGTCTGCCAGCGCGACTAGGAATTGCTGACCTGTGTATTGAACTTCTTCGGCATCATAGAAGTGTTTAAAGGCTTGCCAGCGTTCACTAAAATCAGAGGTTCTAAAAGAAAAGGCTGAACACTTACGCTTCATAAGAGCATAGGTTTCAACAATGCTTATGGCTTTTTCGGATTCAATGGAGAGCGACAAATATTGTTTTAAGGATGCGACTGTGCGATACCAAGTGATATCTGAAATGCCTTTTCCCGTGATGCCCTCGTAAGTTTCTTTGAGCAAGCGATACTTAGCTACATATTTTTTTGTTGCCACATTAACTCTGTTTTATTACTTGAGTGTGTATAAAATTGACCGACTATCCGTAAATTCCAGTTATTTGACAGGCTTATTTAGCTAGAAACAGTTATCCTGATACACCAAATTAGCTAGGCACTATCAATAACCTTGGATCTTGGACTTTAGACAAATGTTTTAGCCTTGGTTTTATCGGCTATAACCACGTAATAACAAGGTTTGTCAGCTTTGATGACATACTGACACTTTCTCGTTTACCCCCACGAATACGCCCCTTTTGGACTAGTTGACGCGCTTGTAACTTTGCTTTTGAACGTTTTGCGCGGTGGTAGATGTTACCAAGGTTTAGAACAAACTCAGCTGTATTGAGTTGTGATTTATCTCTGCTGTGTGCTGTTTATATAAGCTCGGCACTTCGTAGCAGCGCCTTAGCACCTTGTCCCGATTGAGCTTTAAGTCAGCACTCTTAGACTGACGCGGTAAAGGACGGAAATAGTACTGGGTATATCTGATACTGTCGCTACTGGTTAAATATCTGTACAAGGTTCCATTAATCCAGTAAGTTTTGCTCTGGCTCAATAGCGTGACGCATCCTACAAGCTCTTTATCAATCATCATTTTTATCTCCCGCGACACACGCGCCTGTTAAGCTTGCACCTAAGAAGACCGATATAGATGCGATGGCACTTCCTTCAAAAATTTTGGCGTTGTAGATCCATGTGGGTTGATATTGATCGCCTCTACTTTCCTCAATGCGGTCAAAGCCGTGACAAAAGATAGAACCAACAACCATAAAACTAGTAGTTACCAAGCTCACAATTGCTACTTCTGACGCAGCATCGAGTATGAATGAGTTAATCTTTTCACGCCAATTCTTCACACGGCGAATGTGGATTACTGGCTTCTGTTCTAGATATGAATGCCACTCCGAATCAGTAAAATTTGTGGGCTTGTAATCATAGGGAACGTGAAAGTCCAATAGTTCGCCTACTGCTTGAATTGCATCCCCTAGCATCACATCTGGGGAGTATTCCAGTTGGCTGAATTCTTCAGAATCTCGGATTTCTCTGAGCCAGCGATCTATTGCTTCTAACCTTCGTAATTGATTTTGATTAAGCATTGTTCTCTGAAGGGGTAGTTCGTTGATTGCTTCTAAGTTGCGTAAATTGATATACATGAATCCTCTCTCGTGATGCAGACACGCACAATTACCGCGACCGCAGAAAATGAACGGACGCAATGCAGATATTGCTGTGAATAGTTGAATGCTCTCAAAACAGCGCTTGCAAGCCTTACAACCCTCGAAAGGAAGTCGCCTTAGCGTTTTGCGCTTGGGTCTTACTTGCGTCTGCCTTAAGTTATTGACGTATCGATAACCTTGACACTAATATAATAAGTGAAGTTAAGCAGAGTGTCAACACTCCGCTTACAATAATTGCAAATAGCTTAGAAGTGGTATTTAATAGCTCCATAAAGCATACTTTCTATGCGTAATGGCTACAAAAAAACCACGATTAACAATTTATATGGCATCACAGGAATTATTAGACGACCTACAAGCAATTGCCGATGAGCAACAACGATCAGTTTCCAATCTTGCTAGCATCGCACTTGCGGATTGGATAGCTCAATATAAAGAACAAAAAAAAGAGAACAAATAAAATTATCGACTCAGAGCAAACAAAAGGCGATCGCGTATAATGTTGACCCTGAAAGACCCACCAAGCGATTTTCAACTCCCGCCGCACAACGAAGCGGCATTAGAGATGATTAGGGAGGCGAAAGACTATGCTTCCACTCAAGCTCTAGCGGCTGGTGGTGCTGCGCTGGCTACAGGAGGCATAGTTCATCCATTTGGCTGGTTACTTTTTGGATTGGCTTACAAGCCGTTGGTGGTAACTCAAAAACTTGCGCGGTTGGAAAAATTAACAGCCTTACTTTTGGATGAGTTTAAAAGTGAGGAAATACAAGTCTTTCCAGTGCTGAAGCCCGAAGACAAGAACCCCATCGACTTGTTTATTAGGTTTCCGAGAAGGACACATCTGTTTATCTCCATTCGTTCACGGGGAGATAGTCAGGTGGTCTACAACGAAAAAAGGGAAATTCTACAGGTGAAAAAGAAAGATAAAAATGGTTTAACCACCTGGAAACCCTGCCCATTAGTTGAGCTATCGGATTACGAGAGATGGCTGACTAAAAATAGAGATTTGTTCGGAATGTCCTCGAAAGAGGTAACAAAAACACCGACAGGAAAAGTTTTGGTCTTATGGAGTCCAACTCAGGCAGCATCTGACCACAACCCACATCTTTATTCTGAGATGGGCAGTATGAAAATTCTGGCTCTCAGGAGAAAAGGTACTACGTTTGTAATTCAAGAGGAGGAAGTAACCGAGTTCATCAAGGCTTGGTTAGCCAAGTACGAATAGGCTAAAAGCTGAAAACCCTAAGTCTCGATGAGACAAACGGGCTTTCAATTGGAATTGGGGTATAGGTTTCGCCGCCTAATTAATATCCCTAATAGTAATCTTATCAAACCTTTTTGAGTGTTAAGCGATTGTAACACTGGCTACACAAAAAACGGCAACTCAGGAATTTTATCAAATTCGATTTCTGAACACTTGTATATAAGATTACTTTCGGGATAGCTCCAATTCCTCCAGCACACTTCAGGAGGAATAGCTCTCATGTTACCATTACAACAATTTAATCCCTCAGTATCAGCACAGTCAGCAGCTGAATCAGAAACTTTTTCTGCTGCTTTGACAAAACTTGAGTTGATTGAGAGTCGCATAATCAAGTTTGCGTTTAACGCTACTGGCACAAACAAAGACTGGGACTTTAAGAAGCTGGCCGGCAACTTCGTTGATGTAGAAGGCACTCTAGCCGATGTCCAGCAACATATTAAAGCAGGTCACGCCATCTGTGCTGGCTTGTTGGATGGTAAATGGCGCAGTAAGGCCAATATTATCGGATCTCAGTGGCTACTACTCGACATTGATAATTCCAATATCGCCCGTGATGCTTATGACAAGCCGATTAAAGACGAAAACGGGAATTACATCAAAGTTTACGATCACCAATTAACGATCGAAGAAGCCTTAGCCCATCCCTTCATTAAAAAACACTGTGCTTTAATTTACACCACCGCCAGTCACAGACCAGACTGGCATAAATTCCGGTTGGTTTTCCTTCTGCCCGAATATGTCCAAGGCGCTGACACTGTAGAAGCTTGTACACGCTTCCTCATGCAGCAGTTGCCCCATGACCCAGCTTGTAAAGATGCAAGTCGTGTTTTCTACGGCAGCACAGAGGCAGAATTCCCGCTAGTCAACCCTGAAGCCACTTTACCAGCAGAATGGATAAGTGAAGCGATCGCGATCGCGCAAATTGAGCGTATTGAGTATCAGCTAAGAATCCAAGAAATTGAATCACGGCGTAAAGAGTGGCGTGAGATTTCCCTCGCTGAAGGCTGGGATATTGACCAGCTAATCCAGAATGCGCTTTCATTCATCCCACCACGTACCCCAGGAAGCGGTAACTATGACGAATGCCGTCAGGTGTTGATGGCACTGGTTAACCATTATGGGGCATCAGAAGCGGAAATTATAGCCGAGCAGTGGTCGCCCAGTATCAAAGGCTCAACTTGGAACATCCACGCCAAGATTCGCAGTTTTCGGCGTGGGGGAATTACGATCGGAACACTGTTTCACATTGCCAAACAGTATGGTTTTCGCTTTCCTAAACGGCAGTACGAATATAACGAACGCGACCAAGGAGTAATTAGCCGTGAACAGTGGGAGCTTGGGCAAATCAGAGAGGACTTAAGCAGCTTCCAAAATTTATTAAAGCAAGCGTTGTTTACCGCCGTAGGCATCGCTCCATTTAGTTCGATATTTAAAGGATTTAAAGCCCCACCAACACCAAAGCCCTTACCCGAAATTGACACGCCTTTGCCCAATGTAATTATTTACAAGCCCGGCAATATCCCGTTCCGAACTGAAGTTACAGGCAATATCTCTATCTCCTGCCAGCCAGAAGAACATATTACCGCATGGGTGGAAGCTGTTTCTAAAGGGTGGACGCAAATTTTAGATAATTCCCACCCAGGACTGGGCAAGTCTTACAACGCGGGGCAACTGACGGCGGGGCTATTCGGTGTTGATAAACTAATTTACCAGGATGCCAACCACAGAAACCCATCTACACTGCCCATTGAGACGAATTTTGTTGACTTACCAGTGCGTCACAACGGCTTTAAACTTGACCCCACCCGCAAAACTCCTACTGGTGAGGATTTTAAACTGTGGACTAAAGCGGGTGAGACTGCCGACACTGACGGCAATTGTCACAGAACTTACTTATTTAACGCATTTCGTAACAAGAATTTTAGCAGCCTTGATTTTGAAGAGAGTGGCATCAGCCCCATCTGTGGCGGTTGTTCCCTTAAAAATCAGTGCCGTTTTTCTTACGGGGACGGTTTTGGATTCCGCTTTCAAAAGCGCAGTGCAATTCAAAATTATTCTGAACTCAGAGCGCACCCAGACTCTACACCAGTTACCTTAACTAATGCTGCTGACCAAACTTTCACTGTTGGGCGGTTCTGGGAAGAAGCTGGCACACTCATCAAGCCCGTGCGTAATGTTGATGTAAACCAAGGCGATTTTGAAACCACCGTGGGCAAACTGCTACTGTTAGAACCAAATCTTCTATCACAGCTGCAACCTGCACTCTTAGTTTTACACCAACTGCTTACTCAGCACCTTTTACCCACTGACCGCTACGGGTTCGATGATGCCAGCATCCGTGCGCTGCTGCCCCCTTTCCCCACAGGCTTAGATATCGAAGCGATTCGCCAAGCCTCAGAACCTGATTTAACTTTCTTAGAGGACTTGGACTCAATTGATATTACCCAAGATAAACAACTCAAAAAAAGTGCTGCGGCTCGTTATGCTGCCAAAAAGGTAGTTAAAGACAGCGCACGAACGGCTGGTAGGGAGTTTCTTGACTTGCCTAATTACTGGTTGCCTGACTTCCTGGAAGCTTGGAAGGGTGACGGTAGTTTTCAGTCTCAATGGGGTGTACTCAGCATTTACCGCCGAAACCCCAAGCATACTGAATTGGCCAACTCTGCCAAATTTAATATTTATCTTGATGCCACTTTCAAATCTCACAAGTTGAAATTGAAACTGGGCATCGATGATCCTGTATTAGTCATTGAGCAGCAACGCCCAGACTACGGCAATTTAAAAGTCGTCAACGTTACTGGGCTGGGTAAACTGCCCAAAAATCGCTCTCTTCCACTTACTGCCCGTGTTAATGCTCTCAAAGAAACCTTGAAAGAACTCTGCCCCAACCTTGGCATTATCGATTGGAAACAGATTGCAACCCAAGCCGAAGGCCGCACAGAATACGGTCACTTTGTCGATGGGCGTGGTGTTAATCGGTTTAGTGATGTTTCTGCGATCGCAAGTTTTGGCATTCCCTACCAAAACATCGGTGTTTTAGCAGCACAATATCAGGTGATGACTGGTGAAAGGGTCAACCTGGAAGATAAAAACAGCGCTTTCCAAAAGTATCTCACAGACCTGATCCGTGCAGAAATCATCCAAGAGATTGGGCGATTACGTTCACATCGTCGCCCCAATGTGGAGCTAACATTCTACTTCTGCGCTGATTATGACCTCAATTTCCTTTTAAGGGAACTGCCAGGAGTAAAATTAGAGGTTGTTGATGCCTGCGATTTCTGCATTGAAGCTGGTAGCCGAGATCAGCAAACAGGTCACGCCATCGTCAAAGCCTTCACCCACCTTTGGGAGTCGCAGCAGAAAATTGGTCAAACTGCGATCGCCAAAATCATAGACACTACCCAAGGATGGGTGAGCCGATTTACCCAGAGATGGGGGGGCTGGCAGCACTTTAAAAAATTATTACTCTTGCTATTAGATAGTCTTAATAGCGGTAGTAATAAAAATTTGGCTGACTTAGACGACGATGAAAAGTGGCTAGCCCGTACATACTTCCCGATGTTGATTGCTGAATCGGAGTCATTACCAGATCACGTGTTAGAGTCAATGGCGGAAGTTGCCCAAGTTTTTGGTACTAGAGCGATGCGGCGAGTTTTACACAGATGTAGCCCGGCTGTTAGGGCTGACTTACTGATGACTTTCTTTCGTTGTCTGCCCACCGAAGTTTATTCAATTTCAGTTTCTCCACTCTCTGCATCACTCGCAGAACCTGCACTATCACCTTGAACAGTCATAAGAACTGATTCTAGACGATAACCAGCTTCGCGGATGTAATAAGAAGCTGCACCCACGTCTTCAAACACGCTGTCAAATTGCGGATGAGTTGACGGAAAAATCTTTCTCAGGCGTGAGCTGATTCCTGAAAGTTCTTGCTGAATTGCGATTAGTTCTTGAGTATCATCATCCATGACTTATTTACCACAAAGATAGCTGCCCCGGTGAAACATTTGATTTACCACCTTGATGGTAATGAAGGTGACAGCCACTGCAAAGAGCTATAAGGTTGCCTCTGTGGTTATTTGCCGGATTTCTGTCCCAATGATGAACCTGTAGGGTGTACACTCTGCGTTTTGAGCGTGTAATCTCTGATGTTTTTTCACCAGGGGGAATGCACTGTAATCCACATTTTTGACAGCACCATTTAGCCTCTTGTTTAACTGCGATCGCAAGGTCTGACCAATTATCTGGGTATAGAGAATAGGTGAACGTCATCAGTTTAATTAAACTAAAGCTTTGAGAATTGTAATGCTTCTAGGGCTGGGCTACGTTTGAAAAAATATTACTCCTGCTATTAGATAGTCTTAATAGCGGTAGTAATAAAAATTTGCCTGACTTAGACGACTAATGCACACCCAGTTTTGGGGAATCCGCTTTGAAACAACAAATTTTTACCGCCGTCGTCTAAGATTAGGATCTGTCCCCAAATTTTTCTCAACTCGTTGAAGCTTGGCATTACTCCAATCAGTATTCTGCAAAATTTTCTGTAGAGACTCGGTAGTTTCAATAGGAGTAGGGATCGGAAAAAGGTGTGAATAAATCCAAAATAGAATAAAAAACGAGATCGGAGAGACAAGCCAGATTCTAATAGCTCTAGTCCAACCTTTAACGACCGATTCCACGTCTTTTTGGTTCAACAGAGATATTCCCGTCTGAATCTCGTTCAATTGTTCTTGCAACGGTTGGCTCAATTTCTCTGGTTGCCTTGGGGAGATATTGTTCAAATTCTCGGAGAGTTTGGTTAAGCTCGTCAATTGCTTGAGTTGTTGCTGAGACGTTAAATTTAATGCGCTCAAGGCTGTCCCTAGCTGATTGCAACTGGTCGCTAGATTTTTGATATTCTCCGTGTGGTCGGCTTGAATCTTCAATTGCTCCGCCGTCAGTTGACTCCATTCGTTTAGCTCTACCTGTAAATTTTCAAATAATAATTTCCAATCATTTGGTGCAGTTTCTGTCAGTTGTGCCAAATAACCAATGTACTGCACTAACCGAAATGCTGGGTCATCTTGTTTCATCCCAGAATCAAGGGCAAAGCGTAAGACTTTCGCTTGAAACTCCGGCGGCTTTTCTGATAGCAACCTATCTAAATGTGATACCGCACCATTGCCATTACCATTACTTACAGCCATTACTCTAACCCCAACTGTATAGCCGCCTTAGAAAACTCAGTTTCAACCGCATCAATCCAGCCAAAAACTCTCGATTGATTACTCAAACTAAAATCGTCATGCTCTAGCGCCTCCCTGAAAGTAAGATCCTTCGAGTCAACGAGGTCAAAAATATCGTCATATAACTCAGGCAATAACAGTTCAGTTGCCCCCAGTGCTTCTACAGCCTGCTTTATCTTAGAATTGTTGTAGCGGGTGAACTTGTGTTCATCACCCCAGTAAAGGTTTTTCACAACTACATAATCAACTTTATCACCGCAGAAATCCACCAGACGTTTTAACTGCAATAGACTATCTTTGACTCGACCCAGCACAGACACCATAGTGATGCGATAACCCAAACGCTGGGCATTTTGAAACAGAAAAATATCCTTAGCCACTGACTCAAAATACTCAGCAGCCCCAGCAGGCAGATCCACAAGGGAAACTTGAGGAGATAAACGCTTTAAATCATCCTGTAAAGCATCAGCACCACCGCGCTGATTAAGTTTGAGCGTTTGCACCCCTGGTTGAACTTTGTTGTAGTGGCGATAAAGCTGAGGATTAGACTGGTCACACTCATAAGCGATGCAGTTGATATTTCTGTGGCGGTAAATGTCGAGTAGGATTCTAGCCATGACACTTTTACCAGTCCCGCCCTTATCCCCAGTTACCAACACCAAGCGCCCAAGAGTTTTTGGCTGTTCAGTTGCTTTTTGTTCCTGAACTGGGTCAGCCGATTGTTTAGGTTTGACTACCATCTACAAATCCTCATCTGAAATGATTTGAGGCACAAAAGCAGGACGAGAGGAGTTTTGATTCTCTGGAGCTTTAACATCAGAGGTCTTTTTAGCCGTTTTAGGAGTTTTAGAAGTTGTTGATTTTGAAGAAGCTGGTTTTGATTCTGGTTTTGATTCTGGTTCTGATTTCGACTGAGATTTTTGAACGGACTGACTACTGCTTTGCTCTATCGCCGAATTCTTGTCTAAAGCCGGCTCATCAATAACTTGTGTATTGGTATTCTCTTGGTTAGGAGGAGTGACTGATTTTTTGCGCGTAGACCGACGAATATCGTTAAGTAAATAACGGATACGTTCAGGACTAATGTTGATATCCAAAGGGGCTAAAGTTTTAGACACTTCCTCGTAGCTATAGCCCAGACGAAGCACCCGCTCAATTTGACGGCGCATCTTTTTAATAGCCGCTCGTGCCGGGATATCATCTAATTCCTTAGCACCCAAAGCGCGTAGAGCATCAAGAGCGTCTGGAATCTTTGACTTAGGAATACTGTCTTTAGCCACAAGAATAAAAATCAAACTAATGTTTATGTTTAAAACTTTACTTGAATATGCAGCATCTATCTAAAGACAGGTAATTATCAATGCAACAAATAGTTAAGAAACAGCAATAGATATTAACGTAACTGATTGAACAGTGATTACTAAGAACGTGTAAGATAACTCACGAACAGTTAATCAAAAACAAATCACATAGTTATCACCAATAATTACCCACACTGTAATTTACGTCAACTCGTTAGTAATATCATCGTGGTGGTAGCCGAAGATTACGCACTTTGCCCCCACGCGGGTAGTTCCCCTAGTCCTTCTGCCTCCCCGAAAGACTGGTAAGGAGCAAGCCATGCCTACCCCTGCGGGGTGTCCTCGCTACGCTCGACTCGGCAGGCTTGCCAAAGGGGGAAGTATCCCCACTTTGGAAACCCCCTCAAAAACCACATCAACTTTTGTTTGACTTATGCCCAAAGCTTCTTCTCAGTCACTCGTCCGCACCAAAATGTTACAAGTGCGATTCAGCCCAATTGAATACGAGATGATTCGCTCAAAAGCGGAAGATACGAGCATGAGTTTGGCAGAATTAACAAGACGTTGTATATTACTGCGACCAATCCCACCACCACCGCCGCGATTGGGCAGAGTGACAGTAGACACATACTTAGAACTTTCACGCATCGGCAACAATATCAACCAACTGGCTAAAGCCACCAACACCGCCATTAAAATGCAGTTGCCACCGCCAGCATCACCAGAACTTCTACAAGATTTACTAGAACTGCTACAACACTGCCAACGGGAAATAGCCAATACCTTCATCGAAGAATCGGACGAGGAAACAGATGATTGGCAACCAGACTAAAGGGCGAGGATTCCGAGGACTGCTGAATTATTTGGAGTCTCAGAAAGATGCCAAACTCATTGGTGGCAACATGGGCGGCAATAACGCCCGCGCACTGGCCAGAGAATTCAAAATTTCCCGACAACTAAACCCAGAAGCTGACCGAGTAGTGTACCACGCATCATTATCACTACCAGAAAACGAGCGACTAGACGAACCAACTTGGAACGAACTTGCTAACCGCTATCTCGAAGAGATGGGCTTTGACAGTAACCAGTACGTAGTCTACAGACACAGCAACACGGAACACGACCACATACATATCTGTGCTAGTCGCATTCGGTTAGATAACGGGAAGATTGTACATGATAGCTGGGATTACAAGCGTAGTGAAACCATTATTCGGCAGCTAGAACGAGATTACGGCTTACAACAAACCCAGAGTAGCCATGAGAAATTATCGCGTAATCCCAGTATTGGACAACAAAAACGGCTAGAAAGAGAACATGATGAATATATCAACGGTGAGCGCCTTACACCACAAGAACGCCCTATTAAGCAACAACTCCAGGAACTAATCGACCGCGCTACCCAAGACAAACCGACTATGCCCCTACTGGTTGAGCGATTGCAATTACAAGGTGTAGAAGTTCGCCACGGCTTAACACGTAACGGCAAAAGTAAGGGCATCTCGTACTCGTGGAATGACCAGAAATTTAGCGGCACTTCTTTGGGGCCTGCTTATACATTCCCAGGTTTACAAAAACATAAGGGGATTGACTACCAGCCACAACGGGATGATGAGCGTATTGAGCATCTGTTGAAAAATCCTAGAGAGCGAACAGTTGTCAGCCAACAGTTACAAACCTCACGACAAGATTCGGCATTAACAGCTAGCCCAGTCCGAGAACTTGAGCGAGGTTCAAGTCAGTCATTCGAGGCGATTACTGCAATTGTCCGATATCTTGAACTACAAGAAATTGAGCAGTCATTAACAAAGTCTTCCCTAAGTGAAACGTTACCACAATTAACAGAACAACTGTCCGGGTATCGGCAGCAGCTACAAGCAAGAAGAACCGCATTCGACGGACTAGACGCGGCGATTACTCAAGAGTTACAATCCCATACAGAGAAAAGAGCTATTTTATCAATTTCTGATTATATTGAGCAATCGGCTGTTGAATCAGCATTAACCCAAACAGTATTAGAATTAACGCAACAACTTTCTCAATACAAAGAGGAACTCATTACAGCTAAAACTACATTCAATGACCTGGATGCAGTTCTTGCGACTGAATTACAATCATATCTAGAGAAGAGAGCCATTTCATCAATTTCTGATTATATTGAGCAATCGACTGTTGAATCAGCATTAACTGAAACAGTATTAGAATTAACACAACAACTTTCTCAATATCAGCAGCAATCAGCCGGAAGAACCATATTCGACAACCTGGAAGCAGCGATTGTTTATTTGGAGCAACTTCATAGATCGCAAACAACAGTAGACGCAATTGCTCTTAATCAAACTCCAACTATAACCACAGATGAACCAAAGCTAAAAGATAATCTTTCAGCCGAGTTATATGAGTATTACAGCGCCGACTTGCAAAACTTATTAGTGACTGACCGAGATAAAGAAATCGCTATACGGGCGTTATTAGATAATAAGCCATCTGAGGAGGTTGAAGAAATTATCTTTGCCAGTCCAGCCGGATGGACTACTGATGAAGCCAGAGAATTGGTACTAATTGCTAACAATCAACTGGCACACTTACAAGAACAACCCCAGTTTACACCACCGCCAGAGGATGAAAGCCTACGCCCAGTATTACAGCATTTCTTGACTCAAAAACGCGGTATAACAAACTTCCTTGTACACCCATTACAGCAGCAGGGGTTGGGTTACATAGACCAGCACCGAAATGTTGTCTTTATCAAGCGGGATTTAAACGGTGAAAAGTCAGGCGCACTGCTTTGGGATACCGCACGTCTTGACAATCGTTGTACGGAGTACCCCGAAAACAGCGATCGCTCCGAGGGGTGGTTTCACCTAAAATTGGGTGGAGAGGCAGACGACAAAATCGAGAGAGTATTCTTGTGTGACTCCCCCATTGATGCGTTGACAATGGCAGAGATTGACAGGAATGGAAACAAGGGGCAACCACCAGTTAGAACAATGTACATAGCAGTGGATGACCCGAATAACTTGCCCTTTGAACTTCTCAGAAACATCAACAGGATTGGGGTGGCATTTAATAACGATGATCAAGGCAATGAAGCGGCCCAAGTCGTTCAGGAAATTTTACCCCAGGCTAAAAGAATTGCACCTAGTGGGCTAACTTGGAATGAGATTCTGATTGAACAGCAACAACAGAAGCAAGAGGAGTTGGAGCAAAAGCAACGGGGACGAGGGTTTAGTCGATAATCTCATGTTGACCCGACGAACTCGTGACCGCTACGCTCTCGGAGTCGGTGGCTCTTACGGGCAGGGAGATTACTGGTTAGGCCAACTAGATCCTGTACGCCCGCAAAAGCCACTCCGCTGCGCCGACTCCGAGCCACGAGTTCTTAAACCTTGGAAAGATGCTTTGACTACTGGCAGCGATCACTTGACTAGTCAAATAGGATTACTGAGTATAGTGTTAATGCCAAATCAGTATTTATACGATAAAATTTTGTTGTAATAAATGATACTTTTATTTTAGTTATGTAAGATTTTTCACATGGCAATTAGTTTTTTTGAGTTACTTAACACTGTTATAGATAAAGAGACTGATTTCATCTCGAATCAGTTAGAAATACCTGTAGACCTAGTTTATGAGTCTATTCTGGAGGAAGCTGAACGCAATCAAACAGAGTGGTACTCCAATGAAGTTCCCAACCTAAACTATCAAGATCCTGCTTGCCGACTTGCATATCTGTATATTGTTGCTGCTGCCAATGCCAGCACCTTTCAGCACGTTTTAGAATCAAATCAAGACTTGCGTAATTATGTATTAGGAATTGCGAAAGAGCGTCACGAGGTAAAAATTTGTGCTTTTGGTGCTGGGCCTGGTACAGAGTTAATGGCTATGGCAAGGTTTCTTGAGCAACAAAAGCTTGGAGTCTCTATCAGCGTCGATTTTCAACTGCTCGACAAGGTTCAGGAATGGGCAAGCTCGTGGTACGGCATAAGAAATCAAGTGAATGAGTCTTTCAGGCATCTATATGGTGCTAATCGCTCAACATGGCCAATGATACCATCAGGTAATTTTTTAGCTTGTGATGTCACTGAGTTGGATCGATTCTCTTATCTTGGGGATGTATGGAAGCAAGATATATATGTATTAAATTTTTTATTGTCTGAAATATTCAATGATGATCCTGGATTACGCTCCTTTCTAAGTCAAGTCGCCAAATTTGCACCTACAGGAGCAAGATTTGTTTTTATAGAAAGACGTGGATATAGGTGGGAACAACAGATTCAGCACATTGCTAGAGAATCAGGATTAGTCCTTTCTAAATTCATTGAGTCACCAAATGGTAAACTAGTTGGTGAAGATCCAACAAAGTTAGGTCGAATATATGATGCTATTCAAGAAAGAAGAAAGCCTCGTTTAACTTGGAACGTTGTGTACAGTATTGGTGTTAAGCAATAACTTAAATAAATTGCAAATTTAGTTTATTTAATGCAATACGATAAGGATACTCAGTTAAGCCTTAACCTTTGGGGACAGTCTGCACTTCCTTCAAATTTGCAGGTAGACAAGCTTTCTGTTCCTGATGCAGAAATTATCCTCTACCCTAGCTATTTTACTGAAGAGGAAAGTGACGGAATACTCCAAAGGTTATTCATGGAAGTTAATTGGCGACAAGACAAGATCAAATGCTATGGTAAAGAAATAGACTTACCCAGGTTAACTGCCTGGTATGGTGATACTGGTAAATCTTATACATATTCAAACATTGCGATGAATCCAATATCTTGGACACCAGTGTTGTTGTTTATTAAGGATAGAGTTGAAGAGATAGCCCAAGTCTCCTTTAACAGTGTTTTGCTTAATTTTTACCGTGATGGTAAAGACAGTATTTCTTGGCACTCCGATGATGAGCAAGAATTAGGGAAATATCCAGTCATTTCTTCTGTTAGTTTTGGAGGTGAAAGAAAACTCCAGTTCAGGCATAAATATAATAAAAATTTAAAAAAATTAGAATTAAATTTAACTAATGGTAGCCTTTTAATTATGAAAGGTAAAACACAGGAATATTGGCAGCATCAGATAGCTAAAACTTCAAGAACTGTGATGCCAAGAATAAACCTGACTTTTAGAATCATAAAGTGAATAAAGTTAGTAAATTACTAAAGTACGTTATGCAAAATTTCTTTACGACGTGTCCCACTTTGCCGTTATCTCGGCGGATACACAAGTAAGCAGCAAAATGCAACTTAACAGCGCAGTTGGACATCTGTAAGTAAGCTTTGCATCCACATTTTGGGCGTTTTCCGGTCTTAACCGAATGCTATGTCGGTAAGAAACAAAAGCAAACAATGCAATTTCTTACTTGATCAATAGCTATAGTGATGAGAATCTGGGGTAGCCAAGACCGCGATCGCCTTGATTGAAGGACGAAATCGTTATTTCGTTAAATCGCTAATTCTTGCTTAAACGAAATCTCTCTGTACGATTAAGCGAAAACACGATATAACTAATTCGCTATAGGGCGAAAGGACGAAATTTGATGACCGTATTGGTGGGTGTCATTTCACAGAAAGGGGGAGTGGGTAAAAGTACTCTTGCTCGACTTATTGCCCGTGAATATTCTGCTGCTGGCTGGGATGTAAAAATTGCCGACCTAGATATTTCTCAAGGTACGAGTACGGATTGGAAACAACGCCGCGAATTAAACGGTATCCAGCCGGAGATTGCTGTTGAACCATTCCGCACTGTAGCGCAAGCACTTAAACACGCCTCGGTTTATGACCTCATGGTTATGGACGGGCCACCACATTCCATGCAAGGCACTTTAGAAATTGCCCGTGCAAGTGATTTACTTGTCTTACCCACTGGTTTATCACTGGATGATCTCAAACCGTCTGTACTGTTGGCGCATGAATTGGTAAACGCCAAAATCTCTACGGATAAAATTATTTTTGTTTTATGTCGAGTCGGCGATCGGGAGAATGAAATTGAGGAGGGCAGATCATATATTCATAAAGCTGGATATGTCACAGTGGCTGGTTCAATTCCAGAAAAGACTGCTTACCGTCAGGCAAGTGATAACGGTCGTGCTGTTTCTGAGGTCACGTTTCCTACCTTGAAGCAACGAGCCGAACAAGTAGCCCAAGGAATTATTGATCTGTTAAGTGAGCAAGAGTCCTAATTATGTCAACTAAACCACCTCCACCACCTCGCAAACCAAGCAAAGGTGAACCCCCTAGCATTAAGGAAACAAAAGATAACTTAGAGAAGCCCGATCCAGGTGAAATTTCCAACCTGAATTTTAAAGTACCTGCCGAGTTCAAAAAGGATTTTAAGATTGCGGCTGCTACCTACGGTTGTACCCAAGTCGAGCTATTGCAACGGATCTTCAAATACTGGACAGATAATCATGGCTAGTAAAGATTCGTTCTTTCGCTAAATGACGAAAAGACGATTTCTTGCTTTCTTCTTTTAGCGATTTCTGATTTCATAGTTTTCAACACAAGATATACTGACAAAGCATTAGTGTCAGAAACTAGGCTGAATCGGTTTCACAGGGCAATGGAGGTTTAGCATAACTTTCTGCACCACTGCTCATTTCACGCCGTAGGTGCAAGATATGAGCCAAGCCAGTAATATTAAAAATCTCACAGCAAAGCTAAATGTTCGAGCAAACCTTTAAAAATATTGATGACGTTCTCTGGAAAGAGGCGGGTTGTACTACAGAGTTAGATTACACAGAGCAAACCTCTTGGCTGCTGTTTCTGAAGTATCTGGACGATTTGGAGCAAGAACGGGCACTGGAAGCGGAGTTAGCGGGTAAGTCATATAATTTTATCATTGATGAAGCGCATCGGTGGTCGGCTTGGGCGGCTCCCAAGAAGGCGGATGGCACGGTGGATCACGATCATGCGCTGATTGGGGACGATTTGATTGATTACGTGAACCGTCAGCTATTCCCCTATCTCCAGGGATTTAAGCTGCGGGCTACCAGCCCAGATACGATCGAGTACAAAATTGGTGAGATTTTTAGCGAAATTAAGAATAGGTTTCAAAGTGGCTACAGCTTGCGGGATGCGCTGGAATATATTGATGAGCTACGGTTTCGATCGCAGCAGGAGAAACATGAGCTTTCCCATCTCTATGAAGCCAAAATCAAAAATATGGGGAATGCGGGGCGCAATGGGGGGGAGTATTACACGCCGCGTCCGTTGATTCGCGCCATGATTCAGGTGGTGAAACCGCAAATTGGCGATCGCATTTATGATGGCGCTTGTGGTTCGGCGGGGTTTTTGTGTGAGAGTTACGACTATTTGCGTCAGGGTAATCTCACCACGAAACAGCTTGAGCAACTTCAGACAGCCACTTTTACAGGTAAGGAGAAGAAGAGTCTAGCTTATGTGATTGCGATCATGAATATGATTTTGCACGGCATCGATGCGCCGAACATTATCCACACTAATACGCTCACGGAAAATATCAGCGATATTCAAGACAAGAATCGCTTTGATGTGATTTTAGCTAATCCGCCATTTGGGGGGAAGGAACGTAAGGAAGTACAGCAGAATTTCCCGATTAAGACTGGGGAAACGGCGTTTCTGTTTTTGCAACATTTCATCAAAATTCTGAAGATGGGCGGTAGGGCGGCGGTGGTAATCAAAAATACCTTCCTGTCAAATTCGGATAATGCTTCGCGGGCTTTGCGCCAAGAACTTTTGAGTAGTTGCAATCTGCACACGATTTTGGATTGTCCCAGTGGGACTTTTATCGGGGCGGGGGTAAAAACGGTGGTGCTATTTTTTGATAAAGGAAAGCCTTTCGACTCCGTTCAGGGAACGCCTTTATTTGCTCAGGGAAAACCTTTAACTCAGGGAATGGCTACTCAGAAAATTTGGTATTATCAACTCGTTCCGGGGCGGAATATGGGTAAAACCAATTCTCTGAATGATGAGGACTTGCGCGAGTTTGTGGAGTTACAAGCTAGGTTTGCAGAAACAGAAAAATCTTGGCTGGTGGATATTGCTGATGTAGATCGGGAGACGTTCGATTTGTCGGTGAAGAATCCGAATAAGGCTGAGGAATCGCTGTTACGAGAACCGCAGGAAATTTTGGATGAAATTGCTGCTTTGGATGCAGAGAGTGCAGAGATTTTAGCTGGTATTGGGGGGATGTTGTGAGAGAACATTGGATAGATTCTACTATTGGTGATTTGTGTGAGGTTATTGCAGGACAGTCACCAGCAGGAGAATATTACAATCAAGAGGGTATAGGTCTTCCCTTTTATCAAGGCAAAAAAGAGTTTGGTCAAAAGTTTATAGGAAAGCCTCAAACGTGGACTCGAAAAACTACTAAAGAGGCAGAGTTGGGTGACATACTAATGTCCGTTCGTGCGCCAGTTGGGCCAATTAACTTCGCTACTGAAAAGATTTGTATTGGAAGAGGATTGGCGGCTATAAAAGCAGGAACTAAGATTGATCGTTACTTTCTTTTCTATGGTTTACTATTCAAGCAAGATGAAATAAGAGGTAACGAAGGTGCTGTATTTGCGTCTATAAATAAAAATCAGATTGAGAGTATCAAGTTTTTTTATCCACCACTCCCCGAACAAAAGCAGATTGTGGCGATTTTGGATGAGGCATTTGAGGGGATTGATAGAGCGATCGCAAACGCCGAAAAGAACCTCGCCAACGCCCGCGAACTGTTTGAAAGCTATCTAAACGCCATATTCACCCAGAAAGGCGATGGGTGGGAATGGGTTAGTCTGTCTGAGATAACGACTGATATTACTGATGGAGATCATCAACCTCCGCCTAAATCACAATCTGGTATTCCATTTATTACAATATCGAACATAGATAAACAGAATCGGAAAGTTGATTTCTCTAATACATTTAAGGTTTCACCTGAATATTTTGAAAAACTAAAGAGCAATCGAAAACCGCGTAAAGGTGACTTGCTCTACACAGTTACTGGTTCGTATGGAATTCCAGTTCTCGTTGATCATGATATGAATTTTTGCTTTCAGCGACATATTGGCTTGATAAGACCAAACGATGAAACCAATTCAAAATGTTTGTATTACATATTTTTATCACGTTATCTTTTGAATCAAGCTGATGAATGTGCTACGGGTACTGCACAAAAAACAGTTTCTCTGAGCGGACTCCGACGCTTCTCTGTTCCCAAAATACCTAAAGAAAAACAGGAAATAATTGTTGCTGAACTTGATATTATATCAGAAAAAGTTTCTAGCCTCGAAACCATCTATCGCCAAAAAATCGCCGCCCTCAACGAACTCAAACAATCCATCCTGCAAAAAGCCTTCACTGGCGAACTCACCGCAGACACCGCTAACCAGACAACAAAAGCCGCTAAAGAGGGAATTGCCGCATGAGCAATGACCTGCCTCAACCGAGCGATCGCCTATTTCAGGAAATCAGACAGTTTATTGATGCCGCTAAACAACGCGCCGCCGTTGCCATCAATGCAGAAATTACCCTGTTATATTGGCAAGTTGGTAAACGCATCCAAACCGAAATCCTACAAAATCAACGCGCCGAATATGGCAAACAAATTATTGTTTCTTTATCCCAGCAGCTAACCCAAACTTATGGTAAAGGCTGGAGCGAAAAACAACTACGGCATTGTCTACATTTTGCGGGAACCTTTGCTGATGAGCAGATTGTCTCCACACTGCGGAGAGAATTGAGTTGGACGCATATCAAAACTCTAATGTATATTGATGAACCTCTAAAACGCGACTTTTACATCGAAATTTGCTGTTTAGAGGGTTGGTCATCCCGTCAACTGCAAGAACGCATCAACTCCATGCTATTCGAGCGCACTGCCCTATCCCGCAAACCAGAAGAAACCATTCGCCACGATCTAGAGCAATTGCGCCAAGATCAACAACTATCACCTGATCTGTTGCTAAAAGACCCCTATATTTTAGATTTTCTGGATTTAAGCGATCGCTATCTCGAAAAAGACCTTGAAGATGCCATCCTGCGGGAAATCGAAAAATTCTTACTAGAACTTGGTGCAGGCTTTACTTTTGTCGCCCGTCAAAAACGCCTACAAATCGACAACGACGACTTTTATATCGACCTGCTATTTTATAACCGCAAACTCAAACGCCTCGTCGCCATCGACCTCAAACTCGGTAACTTCCGTCCCGAATACAAAGGCCAAATGGAACTTTACCTGCGCTGGCTGGCCAAATACGAGCAAGAGCCTGATGAACAGCCACCACTGGGAATCATCTTATGTGCAGGTAAAAAACAAGAGCAAATCGAATTGCTAGAGCTAGATAAAAGCGGCATCCATGTCGCCGAATATCTCACCGTATTACCACCTAAAGAGTTGTTACAAGCTAAACTGCAAGAAGCGATCGCCACTGCCCGTCGGAGAATAGTGGACAGTTAATAATGGACAGTGGACAATTGACAAGAAGGCAATCTCAGTAACTGTCAACTGTCAATTGCCCACTGTCAACTATAAAAATGAACGAAGCCGAAACCCGCGCTGAACTAATCGACCCCGCACTCAAAGCCGCCGGCTGGGGCATCACCGAAGGCAGTCGCATCCGCCGCGAAGTTATCGCCCCTGGTCGCTTAGTTGGCAATGGTAAACGCGCCCAATCAGACATCGCCGATTATGTTCTCGTCTATCGCGGTGAAAAACTTGCAGTCATCGAAGCCAAAAAACGCGGATTGCCCGATACCGAAGGCTTAGGACAAGCCAAAAAATACGCCGAAAAATTGCAGACGCGGTTCGCCTACTCCACAAATGGCATCGGACTTTATCAAGTAGATATGCACACAGGTGCAGAAGGCTACGTCAACCAATACCCTACCCCCGACGAACTGTGGGATGTTACCTTCAGCGAAGCCAACGAATGGCGAGATTGCTTTGCTGCCATACCCTTTGAAGATAAAAGCGGCACATGGGAAGCCCGTTATTATCAACATAATGCCATTAAGCACGTCCTAGAAGCGATCTGCCAAGGAAAAGACCGGATTTTGTTAACAATGGCAACTGGCACAGGTAAAACCTTCATCGCCTTCCAACTCGCCTGGAAACTCTTTCAAAGTCGTTGGAGCCTCAGCCGACAACCCACCCGTCGCCCGCGAATTTTGTTTCTAGCAGATCGCAATATCTTAGCCAACCAAGCCTATAACTCTTTCTCTGCCTTCCCCGACGATGCCCTCGTCCGCATCGACCCCGAAGCTATCAAAAAACGGGGTCGAGTCCCCAAAAATGGCAGTATCTTTTTTACCATTTTCCAGACTTTTATGACCGGACGGGACGACGCTGGCAATCCTACACCAAAATTCAGCGACTATCCCCCCGACTTCTTTGACTTCATCATCATTGATGAATGTCACCGAGGTGGAGCCAGTGACGAAAGCACCTGGCGGGGCATTTTGGAATACTTCTCACCAGCAGTACAACTTGGACTCACCGCCACCCCCAAACGTGCCAACAACGCAGACACCTACGCCTACTTTGGTGAGCCAGTCTATACCTATGCCCTCAAAGACGGCATCAACGACGGATTTCTTACTCCCTTTAAAGTCAGGCAAATCGAAACTACTCTAGATGAATATATTTACAGCACCGAAGATGAACTTATAGAAGGTGCAGTAGACGAAGCCAGAACCTACACTGAAACTGACTTCAACCACATCATTGAAATTGCCGAGCGCGAACGTTACCGAGTGCAACTGTTCATGGAAGAAATTGACCAGAATCAAAAAACTCTGGTGTTTTGCGCCAACCAACCCCACGCCCTAGCGGTGCGGGATTTAATCAACCAAATGAAGATTAGCAGTGAACCTAATTACTGTGTTCGCGTCACCGCCGATGATGGAAAACTGGGAGAGCAGCACCTCAGCACTTTCCAAGACAATGAGAAAACTATCCCCACGATTCTCACCACCTCCCAAAAGCTTTCCACTGGGGTTGATGCCCGAAACGTTCGTAATATCGTATTGATGCGCCCCATCAATTCTATGATCGAATTTAAACAAATCATCGGTCGCGGTACGCGACTATTTGATGGTAAAGACTACTTCACCATCTACGATTTCGTTAAAGCTTACGAACATTTCAACGATCCTGAATGGGATGGCGAACCCCAAGAACCTGTTCTCGTCAAAATTACCAGAGGCAGGGAGGAATCAGATAAACACAATGTCTCCACAACAGATAGAGGCAAGAATAGAAACGAAAGTACAGAAGTTCCCCGCCCCAAAACCATCAAAATCAAACTCGCTGACGGCAAAGAACGCACCCTTCAGCACCGGATGTCTACCAGCTTCTGGAGTCCAGATGGTAAACCCATGAACGCCTCTGAATTTGTGGAACGTCTCTTTGGTGAAATTCCCGAACTATTCAAAGATGAAGACGAGCTACGGATAATTTGGAGCCGCCCCGACACCCGCAGAGCTTTATTGGAAGGACTGGCAGAGAAGGGCTACGGGGAGGAACAACTCACGGAGATTAGTCGCCTGATCGATGCCGAGAAAAGCGATTTGTATGATGTGCTGGCTTATATCGCCTATGCCTCTGCACCCATAAGCCGCCGAGAGCGCGTCCTTGCTCACAAGTCCTTAATCTTCTCGCGCTATATCGGCAAACAGCAAGAATTTCTCGACTTTGTACTGGAGCAATACATCAAGGCAGGGGTGGGGGAACTTGATCGCACTAAATTACCTCAACTGTTAGAGTTAAAATATCATGCTGTTCGTGATGCTGTTGAAGAACTAGGGAGCGTTGCGAATATCAGTGAAGTGTTTATCGGGTTTCAGCAGTATTTGTATTCACAGGACATGGCAGCTTAATTGGGCAGTTAACTGTTTTTACAAGGTTTGATAGCGATCGCTTGAAGGTTTTGACGAAACACCATGTTCGACACACCAAGCCCAGATGCAAGTATTACTTAATCCGTCTATACCCGACTTATTCATGGGGGTTTAGCAGTTTGCTGGATCTTGGCAGACTATTTTTTGTATAGACTGGAAACTAGACTAAACTTTTAGACTGAGGTATTGCTGCCCTTCTTTAGTACAGGACGCAAAGAAGGAGCGTTTCATCTCATAAATCTACCCCATAAAGTGTCAATTAGCTCCGACTCAACTCAAGTTACTATCGAAGAGAAACAATGAATATTGAGCAGACTGTCTTAGAAGTTTCAGGAGTAGAAATCACCAAAACTCTCTTAGTAGATTTGCAAAAACTCTCCTCTTACTCTGGAGAACCAGTAGCAGCAGTCTATGCAGATAACCTACTGCGTACTATGCGGTTCATGCGCGATAAATTACCTTTTGACCCCTATACAGAAGTGGTAATGGCGCTCCATGATGCACTTGCATTTCAAAACCGATGGATTGACTATAATGCCAGTCAGTACAAGGGAGTTTATAACTTACTTACATCCATAGTCAATCAAGAGACAATCAACAATTTATCAGTTGAAGACTCTATTTTAACTCTAGAAAACTTAGGCTTTGATAGCCTACCTTTCGGGGTAAAAATTGACGATAGCTTAGATACAGATGAAGACGAGTATTAACACAGAATGGAGGAAAAATCTAGTCCATTAAAAGTGAAAAGATTGAGAACAATTGATAATGGTTTTAGAGATTTTCTACTAGAGCTTTCTTCTTCATTTTCTGAATTTCAAGGAACTCAAAGCCATCTTGCTTCCATAGAAAGCTTTCTTAGAGACAATTTTGGATTAACACGGTTTTTTCGTACTGGTTCCTTAATTTGTTAACTAAGTTTAATAGAATAAAATACAATGCCAAAAACAATTTCACAAGGATTTAATAAGTTAAGAGAAAATCTTGAAATTACTTATTTGCAAGAGACTACAGTATCTACAAGGCAAAACAATGTGAGAGAAGCAGTTGAAAAAGAAATAATTGTACTCAATTCTTTTTTAACTGGTTCATATAAAAGAAGTACAATGATTGCTCCATTATCTGATGCAGATATAGATATTTTTGTTGTCTTGCATCCCCAATATTATTCTAATATTAATAGTCCATCTTATTTATTAGATAAAGTAAAATTTATTCTTAAAAAAACTTATCCTAATACACCTAAAATTAGTAGAAATGGTCAGGCTGTTACTATTAATTTTAGTGAATTCCAGGTAGATGTTGTACCAGCATTCTGCCGTCAAGGAGGCGGATACCTTATTCCGAATTCAGTATTAGTAGAATGGATTTCTACAGATCCAAAAAAACATATCGAAATTTGGAGTGCAGCAAATACATCTCATAATTATAAACTTGTACCTTTGATCAAGATGATTAAAGGCTGGAATAAAAAGCATGGTCGATTATTAAACTCTTTCCATCTAGAAAATCTTGTTATTCAAATTCTTAATAATGTTCAAATTTCAGATTTCCCCTCAGGAGTAAGATATATTTTTGATAAAGCAAGAGAAAGAGTAAAACTTCCAGTTATTGATCCTGCTGGGTATGGAGGAAATATTGCAGCCTACTTAAATAAACAAAATCAAATAGATCATGTAGTTAATAAATTTGAGACTGCATATACAGCAGCTAGACAAGCAGAGATATTAGCAGAGTATGGCAAGATAGAAGAGGCCTACAAACAATGGCGTATTATATTCGATAATTACTTCCCTACATATGGTATATCATAAATTTATATGCTTAATCTTATAAAAAAAGAACAGAATACTCAACGTCAGATTAATCGTATAGCAGCATCTAGTGTACTATATTCTCAAGCTAAATCTTGGCTGTTAGTTCAATTCATATTAGCAGTTCCCATAACAATATTATTTTCTTTCTTAGTTATTTTTATCCCTAATTTTGATGTTTGGGCAGCATTCTATGGAATTTGTGTTTCTATTTTAGATGCAGCAATTATTGATAATTTTCAAAAGTATTTAAGACAACAAGCTGCCAAAATTCAAGAATTATTTGATTGTGATATTTTTCATTTAGAGTGGAATTTTATCAAGGTTGGTAATCGACCAGATGCTGAATCTATTACTAGACTAGCTAAAAGTTTTAAAGATAAAAATTCAAAATCTATTGAGAGTTGGTATCCCCCAATAGTCGAAAATGTTCCGCTATCAATTGCAATAATAATATGTCAAAGGTCAAATTCTTGGTGGGATTTAAGTTTAAGAAAAACATATTTAGTTTGGATTATAACAATTATTTGCTCAATCATCGTTACAGATTTTATAATTGGTATTTCAATAATTAGAACTTTAGATAAGTTTATTTTAGCTAGCCTTGCACCTCTTTCTCCTGCTATTTTATGGGCTGTTCGTGAGTATAGGCAACAAAATGAAGCGATTGAGCAACTAGAAAGATTAAAAGAATTTATTTTAACCCTTTTTGAACAAGCCATTAATCAAACAATCTCTTCCGACAAACTTGAAAGAGAAATAAGGGAAGTTCAAGATGGAATTTATGAAAATAGGTGCAATAATCCAATGATTTTCAATTGGATATATAAACTATTACGTAACAGTCAAGAAGAAGCAATGAATAAAGGTGCTGAGGAGTTAGTTCAGGAAGCTTTACAAGCTTTAAACTCTACCAAATAAAGCCAAGTTAAATTTTTATAAACCTAATGTAATAAAGGGGTTGATGGTGGCTTATAAGGTTAATTTTTAGAACAAAGGGAACACGTACACACCCAGATGTCACAAATCCCCCCAATCAAAATTCAGAAAACGTTGAGCATTCAGCTTGGTACATTTTTCAGTATGTTTAATATCCCGATGCCCTAAAAAATCTGGAATTTCCCTAGTGTTATAGCCCCGATTCACCAAAAGTGGACAAGACCCGCTAAAGTGAAGTAAACCTGACAGGGCGCTCGCGGATTGTGCTTTACCTGATTGCTGCTGTTAGCCATAATCTGGGAACTCCGACCCGAAAACTTTTTTCCACCAATAAATAGCCGTCTTCTGGTCATTTTTAGATTCAGCTATTATTGCATGACTTGCGTGGTTTGCAGCATTTCTAAGGGCTTTGATAATTTTTTGCTTGGTGTCCCAGCTAACATTTGCATCTAATGCTTCACCAAGTCTCTTTGGATCGGGACAGTTACTCATTATGGAGGAACTGCAACACTGGAAGAAGTATTCAAGTGCTGCTGAATAGCTAGTTATTTTGGGGGCATACTGAAAAGTCTGAACTACGAGTGTCTCAAAGTAGTAAGACCATAGACTAGGTTTATGTTTCCTTTCGTTCCAATATTTCAGTAATCGCAGAACGGGCAAAAGTTCGCCTTGATGCTGAGTGTTTACTGATGTAATGCTTTGAGCGTCAATTTTTGGATTAGTTCTAATCCAGTTGCCATATCCATCTGGAATTAAGAAATGAGTTACCTTATCGCGATAATCGTAGATAGGAATTGCTGGTACGATATCAAATTTCCAGGGATGAGACTTGAGATTTAGAGTCACTGCCTGCATTCGTCTATTTTTGTCAGCTTTCTGATAGTTAGTCACATAGGCAAGATGATGCTTTATCCGATTCAAAATCTTGATTGAGTTGACATACCCCTTATTATCTGCAAATGCTTGAAGAGGAGAACGAGCATCTGTAATTTTTACCCGACAAACTGCTGTCATGTTGACTCCATAGCCGGATGCTTTCTGTTGATAAGAAATCTCGACATTAATTCCCTTTCCGTTTAGCAAGAGCAAGATATCGATATCATCTAAGGGGCGAATTTTTGTCTTTCTAGCAAATGAGCCAAACGGAATATAGTTACCCTTAAGTGGTGGGAAATCCGAGTGATTATTGACTAGTTTTTTAACTTGCTCAAACAAGTAGTCACGGCTTGCACGTCCTTTATCTGTGGTTGACGGTTTTAAGTCAACGATCTGGGATTGAAACTTCTTAAATGCAGCTTTTACTGTACTAGCTTTTAGGTCAATCTTAGGCTTACGTCCTAACTTTCTATCAACTTTATGTTCGCTAGGAAATTTATTTTCACAGCTAGTTGGTTTCTCATTAAGTCTAGCTTTCGCAGTGGAAGTTTTAGCTTTTTGGATTCGTTGTACCTTGGTTTTACTGACACTTTTAGCTCCAGTTGAGCTAGCTTTTGCAGTAGAAAAATTAGGCTGTTCAGTCGGTTTTCTGTCAATCTGACTGACTACTTTTTGAGTGCGTTTATTTTTTGTTGAGCTAGATTTACCAGCAGCAACCTTAGCTTTTTTAGTTGGCTGTACCTTTGTCTTACTGTTTGCTTGTTTAGTTGGCTTGACTGTCGTTGAATTGGCTTTTCCGTTTGGACTCTTCACCTTTTTAGTTGCTTGTGTCTTAAGAGCAGGATCGTCGGTCTGTTTGGATCTAGCTCTTGGAGAAGTGGACTTAGCATTATTAGCTTCCTGTATCTTGGGTTCAATGACTGTTTTTTTTGTACGCTCAGTTTTTTTTGAATTAGTGGCAGTACGAGCCTTGGACTTTTGGCTTTCTGCTTTTGTGTTAGATTTACTGACCATTTTTTTTGTAAATGGTGATGCTCTGGATTTTGAAGCCGAAGACGAACATAATAGAGGAAACTGAAGGAGTGGGCTACGAGCGTAACACCACCCCTCCAATAGACCAAAACTAATACCATTACCGAGTTGCGTTCAGTCTCCACACTGGACGCAATTTAGTATTAGTCTTCCTTACGAACACCCTTAAAAGGTTCACCATTCTGCTTTACGTCCATAAACTGTCCGGTTTCAGCATTACGCTTTACCCATTGTTCGGTCACAGGGTTGTAAGTTTGGCTGCGTTTGTCCACAGCACCACGACGATAACCGTTACCTGTATTCTTTGCCATATCTTTATCACCTCCTTAAGACTGATGTAAAACTGCT